>NZ_JBMQUD010000024.1:0-3867 GCF_057359045.1 Adhaeribacter sp. | reverse complement strand
CGAAGTTTTTTTTTATTTCTTTTCAGAAGAAAATAATCTATACCAACTTCGTTTAGATGAAAATTTCAAGCCAATAAAAGAAGCCTGCTACTTCTTTTTCCCAATTATAAGCAACCATTAAAGTTGCTTTCTATATTCTTTAACTAACTTGATTAACTAAATAACCCTATTGTTATCGTTTGGGAGTGCAAATGTAGGAATAATAAATTACAATGCAAGCATACCCTTTATTATTTTTTATCTTTTTTTTCCCCCATTTTACCGATGTAACCTTTACTTGCTTTTAAACAACTAGTTAGAGTAAGTTTTAATTTAGTAGAATCAGTCCAAATCCGTCATTCCCAAACAATCTTCTGATTAGGTAACCCATAGGATTTTTTGGGAATGACGGAGACTAATGGGAGAGAGAGGCAATGTTATTTCTCTTTTTTAATCGTTCAATAAAATTTAAACAACTAGTTAGCTTATATTACCCCTGGTCCGTAGCGCTTATTATTTTTATTGGCCTCCATAATCATCAAAAAAGTATTTTGAATTACAAGTTTCTAAACTTGACTACATAATTAATTGAAGGCATTCAAATTTTATTCAGCAAAGCGAATATCCTTAATGCGGAGTTGCAACGAAATAACACCACGGTAAACATTCTCTTCTACACAATAGCAAACATCGAACGGAATACCTTTAAGAATACGGGGGTAATAATCGGCCATACCAAAGGCAATGGCCTCTATCGGGTGGCTATCTTCCTGCATTATTTTAAGCTTCAGGTGGGTATCGCCTACTACGCGACAATTACCTGTATCGTAAACGCATTCAGACATAAATACCGGCCCCATGTTGCCCGGCCCGAATGGCTCCATCTGCTTTATTATTTTCAGGAAATTAGGTGTAATTTGTTTTAACCGAATAGGAGTATCTATTTCTATCTGGGGTATGAGTTGCTCGGCGGTAATGGTCCGGCTTACCACTTCCTCAAATCGCTCCCGGAAGGCCGGAATATTCTCGACGGGCAAGGTTAAACCGGCGGCATACATGTGCCCGCCAAACTGTTCTAATAAATCGCTACACTCCAGAATAGCACTGTGTACATCAAAACCATGTACCGATCGGGCCGACCCGGAGGCCTTACCGTTAGATTGGGTTAAAATAATGGTTGGCCGGTAATATTTTTCGATACAGCGCGAGGCCACAATGCCCACCACACCTTTATGCCAGGTCTCTTTAAACAATACCGTAGACCTAGATTGGCGCAGCATCTCGTCTTGCTCAATCATTAGCAAGGCCTCTTTGGTAATGCTGGTATCATGGCCGCGCCTTTCCTGGTTTGTTTTATCAATTATATCGGCTTTGGTAAAGGCCTCTTCTTTAGTAGGAGCCAGTAACATGTGTACCGACCGTTTTGCATCGCCCATGCGACCGGCCGCATTAATGCGCGGCGCAAAGCCAAATACAATGCTGTTTATATCCAGTTCTTCTTTTAAACCCGATAAATCTTTGAGGGCGGCTAAGCCCGGCCGTAGCGGAGCGCCGGAATTTAACTGCCGTAGACCAAAGTAAGCAAAAATGCGGTTTTCGCCGGTTATAGGTACAATATCGGCAGCAATACTTATTACCAGCAAATCTAACAGCGCAAAAAGCGATTCGGGATTTAAGTCGTTTTGCAGGCAAAAACCTTGCATAAACTTAAAACCCACGCCACAACCCGATAGCTCTTTATACGGGTACGGGCAATCTACGCGTTTAGGGTCCAGCACGGCTACTGCGTCTGGTATGGTGGTATCGGGTAAGTGGTGGTCACAAATAATAAAGTCTACGCCCTTAGATTTAGCGTAGGCCACTTTTTCCATTGATTTTATACCGCAATCGAGGCTAATAACTAAGGTAAAATTATGCTCTGCTGCCCAGTTTACGCCCTGCTCCGAAATTCCATAGCCTTCTATGTCGCGGTTAGGAATGTAAATATCAATTTCTTTTACGTAGTCGCGCAAATAACTGTATACCAGCGCTACAGAGGTGGTGCCATCTACATCGTAATCGCCGTAAATCAGTACTTTTTCCTCCCGATGGATAGCCTCATTCAGGCGGTCCACCGCTTTATCCATGTCGCGGATTAAGAACGGATCGTGTAAATCGTCGAGCGATGGGCGAAAGTATTTTTTGGCCTTCTCAAAAGTACATACCTCTCGCTGACATAACACGGTGGCCAATGTTTCGCTTATGAGCAGGCTTTTGGCCAAACTGCTCACCGTCTCCTGGTCAGGGGTGGTTTTTAAGACCCATCTTTTCTCCATGGTGCTGCTTCGTTGGTATGCGGGATTACAAAAGTAATTAAATAAAGAAGATTTTTGTGCTACAAGTTCCGTTTAAATCGGCCGGGCTAATTAAAATATTTTTAATTTTACCTTAAATTATTTTATCTCAACGTTTTGAAAAGACTGCGCAATTTTTATAACAAATGGAAAGACTACATTCAAACCGATTTGCTGATGTATGTCTTTTTTGTGGTATTTCTGCTCATTTTATTTATCTTCTTCCGCGATTAAGTTAATATTAATTCTGCCCGAATTACCAAGGAAATAAACATGCACAAAAAAGCCTTCTCCTTATTATATAAAGAGAAGGCACTGCTTTGGGTGTAATATTTTTGATTAAGTAATATTTTCGGTAGCGGTGCCGCCCACGTGGCCATGGTAACCAGTACCCGTAGAAGCGCCTAAATCACCACCCGATTCCTGATCGGTACCTAATCCGGCGGTGCCCCCGGCTGCTCCCGCCATGGCAGCGGGGTTCGTGCAGTCTTGGTCTGCGGCCTGCATTTTATTATTTCCTCCCGGAGCAAAACCCTGCTCGCCTTCACTTTGGTTGGCTACCTCGTCCAGGCGTCGCTGCAGGGCTTTCATGCTCTCATCCATTTCTGTTCCTATTTTAGCCATTGCCTTAGTTGTTTAAATCTTTATAGATAATTACTACTCTTTTACGCGATAGCCTTAATCAGGTAGGGGAATATTTTTAAATAAGTGACCTCTGCAATTACACCAGTTACTATAAATTTTCAGATTTGTACCACCCGGGCATTTTGGTTATTCCTGACTTTATCTGGAACGGCGGTTATGATTGCTTCTTGCAACACCTGAATTAAACGCTTTTTAACGTAATCGCGGTGAGTAACCAAACTAACTTCCCGTACGGGTGCCGGCTCATCGAAATAGCGGACCAACTTTTGTTGTTTAGTGCTTAAATCTAAAGTGGCAAGCTCCGGAATAATGGTTATGCCATTGTCTTGTTCTACCATACGCCGTAAGGTTTCTACACTGCCTGCTTCGTACTCAAAAGCTTTACCCTCGGGCAAGGCACTCCGTAGTTCGCATAAATTTAATATTTGTGATCGGAAACAATGTCCTTCTTCTAACAACCAAAGCATTTTCAGGTCTATATCTGCCGGCAACACATATTTTTTCTGGTATAGCGCATTCGATTTAGAGACGTAAGCCACCAACTCTTCGTAAAAAAGCACATGTTCTTTTAAGCTGTTGTCTTGCAGCGGCGTTACCAGCAAACCCGCATCGAGTTTATTCTGTTTTAGGCAGGCAGCAATATTTTCGGTAGTAAGTTCGGTTATTTTTAATTTTACTTTTGGGTATTTCTGCAGAAAATCGCGCAAAAACAAAGGTAACAAATAAGGCGCCAGCGTGGGTATTACGCCTAAACGCAACTCGCCGGCTATCTCTCCTTTTTTATCAGAAATTAATTGCTTAATAACCTGGGCCTGGCTGAGCAGTAAACGGGCCTGGCTAATAATTTCTTCGCCCACTTCGGTAGGTACCACCGGCTGCTTACTTCTATCAAATATTTTTACGCCTAACT
>NZ_JBMQUD010000023.1:0-18544 GCF_057359045.1 Adhaeribacter sp. | reverse complement strand
TACCAGGCGGTAAGG
The DNA here is from genome assembly GCF_057359045.1 of Adhaeribacter sp. Classification (NCBI taxonomy): domain Bacteria; kingdom Pseudomonadati; phylum Bacteroidota; class Cytophagia; order Cytophagales; family Hymenobacteraceae; genus Adhaeribacter; species Adhaeribacter sp. Next base: position 18,529 of record NZ_JBMQUD010000023.1, on the reverse strand, counting down.
GCGATTGTTGATAACATCGGTCAGGAGAGGTTTGGCCGCCGTAAAATCGCGCTGATACATGTGCACCATGGCCAAAACCGATTTGGCGGTCCAGCTGCTTACGCGCCCAACCTGCGATTTGGTAGCCGCCAGATTGGCGGCTGCAAATTCTAAATCAGCTTCAATCTGCGGCCATATATCCTGCTCGTTGCCTACGTTAAAGTTTGTTACGGTTTCATCTACGTAAGGCACCATGTTCCATAATCGTTTGGCATCGAAATGGTACCAGGCTCTTAAAAAACGGGCTTCGGCAGTTACTTGTTTTTTTTCAGCTTCCGACATATCGCTTACTTTAGCCAGGAGTTTTAATACATCGTTGGCCCGGGATACCCCATCGTACACAGTTACCCATTTTTCGTTGAAGGCTGCAATATCGGCTTGACCCTGGTACCGCTCAATGGTGGTAATCTGGGCCTGGTCACCTACATCGCTGCCCTTATACGCATTATCCGACGAAACTTCGCCGTAAATCCAGTTGCTGCCCGAGGAGGTAAATGTAAAGCCCGCGCCTACGCCGTCGAGTAAACTATAGGCGGCAATCAAAGCGGCATTTACGCCCGATTTATTCGTGAGCGTGGCTTCGTTTGCTACGCCCAGCGGGGTTTTTTCCAGGAAATCATCGCCACAAGAGCTAATTAGCCCCAAAGACATACAGGCGGCTGCTATTAATATTTTCCTTTTCATATATCTGCTTTTTTAACTTCTTTATTTAAAATAATTATAAACCAATATTTACACCTATCTGGTACATTTTTGAAAGCGGATAATTACCCTGATCTACCCCCAAAACCGTAGTGCCAGGCGTAGAGCCCACCGACGTGATTTCAGGATCGATGCCGGTGTATTTGGTTACGGTAAACAGGTTTTGGGCCTGCACGTAAATTCTGACATTATCTAGTTTAATGCGGCTTAAGGTATTAACTGGCAGGGTGTAGCCCAAGGTCAGGTTTTTCATTCTTAAATAAGAACCGTCTTCAACAAAATAGCTCGATGGCTGTTGGCTTTGGCTATCGGTGGAGTTTAGAATGGGCAGAACCGCATCGGGGTTTTCGGGCGTCCAGGATTCATTTAGCATGCGCAAACTACGGTTACCTGCCTGGTTGTTAAAATCAATCCAGCGGCGTACCATATTTAATACTTCGTTGCCTTGTACCCCCTGGAAGAAGGCCGACAAATCGAAATTTTTATAACCCATATTCAGGTTAATGCCATAGGTAAAATCGGGGTGCGGGTTGCCGATAAAGGTACGGTCGTTATCGGTAATGGTGCCATTGCCGTCTACATCACGGTACCGGAATTTACCTACGCCGGCGTAACCGGGGTAAGCCGGGCCATTGGTTACTTCGGCCTCGTTTTGGTAAATGCCATCAACAATTAAGCCGTAGAAAGAGTAGAGTGGCTGCCCTACAACCGAGCGCGACCAAGTATAACTACGAATATTAGGGCCTAATAAAACCGCCGTTGCGCTGTTGTTTAGTTTTAAAACTTCGTTGCGGTAGGTAGAAAAATTAAGGCCTAAGCTGTAAGTTAAGTCGCCGCCGAGCGCCTCGTTCCGGAAATTCAGGCCTAAGTCAATGCCTTTATTACTCATTTCGCCTACGTTTACAAAAGGAACTGTGGCCGTGCCTTGTGTAGCCGGCAAACTTACCTGGTACAGCATATCGGAGGTTACCCGGTTATATATATCAAAAGTAAAATCTACTTTTCCTTTTAAAAAGGTAGCATCCAGACCTACGTTGGTTTGGGTAGTGGTTTCCCATTTGGCATCGGGGTTACCAAAAGCCTGGGTATCGAAACCAGCCACAACCGCATTGTTAGAACCCGTAATGGCATACGACGATTGGTTAAGTGTAGACCGGTAGGTATTAAAGCCGTTGTAATTTCCAATTTCCTGGTTACCGGTTTGGCCCCAGCCTACCCGTAATTTTAAATCGTCTAAAAAGGTAAGGCCGGTCATAAACGACTCCTGGGATAAGCGCCAGCCAGCACTAAAGGCCGGGAAAGTACCATAACGGTTATTGGCCCCAAACCGGGAAGAACCATCGCGCCGAACAGTAGCTTCTAATAAATAACGGTCTTTTAAGGAATAATTAACTTTACCAAACAAAGAAAAAAGCGCCCATTCGTAGCCAGAGCCCGCGTTATTAATGCCCGAGGTACCGGCTCCCAAAAACATATATTGCGGATCTTCGGAGAAAAAAGTAGTGCGGTTGGCCGAAAAGTCACGGCCGGTTCCCTGAATGGCCTCGGTACCTAACAGCACGCTCAGGGTGTGGATGCCGTTAAGCGTTTTGTTATAGTTTAACGTGTTGGTCCAGGTCCAGTTTATGTCGTAGGCATTGGCATTGGTGAGCGCGTTCGCCGATTCTATTTCGGCTTCTTCTAAGTCCAATAAAGTATAATCTGTACGGTACGAGTTAGTATAATCTATCCCGATGCTGGTTTTTGCGGTTAAATCTTTTAAAATATCTAACTCGGCGTAAGCGTTCCCAAAGGCCCGGAACATACTGGTTTTATCATCTTTGTTCCGGTATAATTGGGCAACCGGGTTGGTGGCCGGACCTAAGCCTGCCGCTCTGGTAGCGGCAAATCTGCCATTAATATCGTATACCGGAATAATGGAGGGAATCCGGTAAGCATTACCCACAGGGTTACCATCCTGGTTGTTACTAGAGCTGGCAGTGCCATTATTATTGTAGTAGCCCCGGTTTTGGGTATAACTAACCTCCAGGTTTTCGCCGAGCCGGAAGCGGTTTTTAAACCCGAACTCGGTATTGGAACGCAAGGAGTAACGGTCGAAGGAGGTGTGCAGCAAGACGCCATCTTGTTTAAAATAATTAAGCGAAAGCGCATAACGGCCATTATCGCTGCCGCCGCTGGCACCTAAATTATATTCCTGGATAGCGGCTGGTCTTAAAATTTCGTCTTGCCAATCGGTGCCTTCTTTGTTGGCTCTTACAATCTGGTAAAAACCTTCGCGGTTATAATTATACAGGGCCGGGTTTACCCGTGGGTCGCCTTCGGGAAGGCCATAGCTGCTACCAGCCAGAATATAATCCGGTACAACCGGGGTAGGGCCATTGCCATATTGCTGGTGCGAAGGGTTCCCGTTGGTTAAAATACGCGCATTGCGGAGTTGTTGCCAGAGCAATTCGCCGTGTTGTTGCGGATTGATAATTAAATCTAAGTTTAGTTTACCCGTTTGCACACCGGCCCGGGAATCAAAAGAAAATTTAGGGGCACCGGCTTTTCCTTTTTTAGTGGTAATAATAATAACCCCGTTGGCTGCCCGCGAACCGTAAATAGAGGCGGCCGAAGCATCTTTTAAAACCTGCATCGACTCAATATTATTCGGGTTTATGTTATTTAAGCCGCCTTTGGTGGGTACGCCGTCTATAACGTACAGTGGGTCGTTGTTGTTAATGGTACCAAAACCTCTAATCCGGACCGTGGCTTCGCCGCCGGGTGTATTATTGGTGGTTACCGTTACGCCTGGGGCCCGGCCCTGTAACTGCTGCGCAACGTTGGGCGCAGCTACTTTGGTTAATTCGGCGGCCTCTATAGTTGCCACCGAACCGGTAATATCGCGCCGGGATTGGGTAGAATAACCGGTTACCACTACTTCGCCTAAAGCTTTGGCATCGGGGGCCATAGTTACCGTAAGGGTAGTTTGGTTCCCTACCGCCACTTCTTTGGCCCCGTAACCTACAAACGAAAAAACCAGTACAGTTGCTGGTCCGGGTACATTCAGGGTAAATCTTCCTTCTACATCAGTAACAGAACCTTGTTCAGTTCCTTTTACCAATATACTTACTCCCGGCAAAGCATCGCCAGTGGTCGCATCGGTTACTTTACCCGTTACGCTCCGTCCCTGGGCATATACCTGGCTCCAGGTCAGAAAACATAGAGCAACTACTATAAAGTACCTGCCAATTGTATGAATGTTCATGAGCAAAATTGTTTTAGGGTTTAAAATCAGGTTATAGTTAAAGACAGTGGTTATCAGTATTACTAAGGTTTACCGCGCGGCATAGAAAAATTGCTCTTGCTTTTGAGAAAGCAAGCGGTTAGGTGTCCCTTGGTGGACTGATTATGTAGTAAAAAGTGGGGGAGGATTAAGCTTGGTTTGGCTAGGTTAAATAGCCTCTTCCGGGAAATGTGGAGGTATTCGGCAGGTTTTCATTTGGTATTGACGTTAAATTAAAAGTGATATTAATTTAATAATGATGGCCCTTGTTTTAAAGCCAGGATACCTGGTATCCAGCTTGGAGTTAGCTGCTTGGTTTAGCAGGTTGCTGATTTGTATTTATTTTAGAGCATGTTTGTCTTTTGTTTTAAGGTTTAAGTAATCAGGTTTAAAGTTTCGCAAGTAATAGTATGTTCTTACATCTGGTTTTATAAATAAGCTAAACTGTTTAATAATTTATTGCATAAATAATTTAAAATTATGAATTATCAAACGAGTTGAATAATAATTTAAAATTCCGACAGACACTTTAGCTGAAAATCAGCTTTACTGCTAACTTTATAATTGTTAAATTTAAATTTAAACTTAATTTTTTAGTGAATATAATTGTTTTATGTGGTGTAAATTACAATTATTTTAATAATTTTATAAATAAAGGATGCCTAAAATTTATGTTCTAATCTGTATAAATTATTAACATTTAAAGCATGGTGCGTTAATCTACTAAGTAAAACGGTTGTTTTAATAGCTATAAGGGTCAAAAAGATATTACCGGAAGAAACTACGTGTATTTAGATTAGTTAGCTACTAGCTTGGCGTATTTTTATTTGTAGGTATATAGCTTAAGTATTAGTACTTACCTAATATTTGGTTATTCATTCCTGATTATCTGTTTTTTATAAAATTGGTTGTAGTGAACATCTAAGTCACTTTTGCCGCTCTGCGCAATTTGCTTTAAAATTTTATAGGTAATTATAACTAAACATTAAGTGCCTGACTTTGCCGAAATGCTGCTGATTTAATCTGGCTTCAGAATTTTTAGATTAAAAATATTGCAGCAGTTTTCTGGCGTTGGGGTAATAAATCTGTAACTAATATACAAAATTATATTGCGCTTTAATATTCAAAACAAAACTTAATTTAAAGCAAGTTCTGGCTGGTTTAGGAGTAGGAACGGCATATAACAGCCATAAAATGTAAATCCATTACTTTTGCCATGTCAATAATGTAAGAACCTGTATTTGAGAAGGATATTTATTAAAAATAGAAGTAAACGTCAGATATTTTGTAGGTTTTGGTAATCCTGGGTGGTATCAATATCTATCTGACCCTGGGGGAAAAGTATGGAAGCTACAGCCTCCGAATATTTTTTAATAAGCTTTTTTGCTCCTTCCGGACCTTGCAATTTTTGTAAATCCGGGAAAAACTTTTGGGTAAATAATACCGGCGTACCCAAAGTGTTTTGGTAAGAACTGGCAATTATTTCTTTACCGGTTTGGATATGGGTAGTGATAAGTTGGTCTAGCAGGTCGGGGGTAACAAAGGGTTGGTCGCATACCATAAAAATAACGGCCTTGGTTTCGGGTGCAATCTCAAGTAAACGCGCCAGCCCGCCCCGGATAGAAGATGCCATGCCTTCCGGCCACTCTTGGTTTTCTACTACCTGCGCCAAACGCCAGTCTATTGTTTTCTGAATTTCGGCTGCACCGGCTCCCAAAACCACTACTACCGGCGAGGCCGCCGATGCGTTGGCAGTTTGTAAAGCGTGTTGCAATAAAGTTTTACCTTTATAGTGTAGCTGTTGCTTGGGTTGACCCAGCCGGGTAGATGCACCGGCCGCCAGCAATATTAATCCGGTAGTTTGCATGCCAATTTAGGCTTGGAGTTTATATTTAAAAGCTTGCTTTTATTTCGCAAGTGGGTTTATCGGTAACCACAGTTTCTTTAAGCAATTTATTCGGCCGGACATGGATGGGATTATTCATTTCCCGCAGAAAGCCTGCCGAACTTTTAGTTGTAACGGCTTTTATTTCGGCGACAACCGAAAGCGCAATTTCTTCGGAAGTTTCGGCACCTAAATCCAATCCCACGGGCCCATAGATTTTTTCTTTTTGGGCCGGTGTTATTTCTATTCCCTCGGTCGTTAGTTCTTCCAGCATCCGGTTGAGCTTCTTTTTAGGGCCCAAAGAACCAATGTATGGAATATTTATTTTTATTAATTCCCGCAGCATGGCAATATCGTAGTTGTAATTATGGGTCATAAGGGTAAAAACCGTACGCTCATCTACGGCTACTTGCCTTAGCACTTGGTCGGGTTTGGCTACTAAAACTTTCTGAACTGTTGGGAAACGGTCAGCGGTGGCATAATTGGTACGGCCATCTACCACGGTAACTTCCCATCCCAAAATTTGCGCAATTTGTACTAGCGGAAAAACATCGTTGCCGGCCCCAATAATTACCAGGGAAACGACGGGGGCCAGGTATTCGATAAATGCGGTGCGGGGTAAGGTTTTGCCGTCGTAAATATTAATGGCCGAAGTTTTAGTAGCAAGTACTTCTTGGGCATCTCTTAATAATACGTTGGTGAAATCAACATCGCCAGCACTGCCAATGGTTTGCCCATTTTCGGAAAGCAGGAAACAGGTGCCGGGTTGGGGGGCGTGTCTGTCTTCGAGCCGGAATATAGTTGTCAGAACGGCTGGCTGGCGTTTGGCTGTTACTGCTTTTAATAGTTGCACCGGATTTATCGGACTATCTGCCTGAATGGGTTCGATTAAAATATGAATAATGCCGTTGCAGCCCAGTCCTACGCCCAACTTCGCGTCATCATCATCGGTGGTATCGTAGGTAACCAGTAAAGGCTTTTGTTGCGCCATCACCAGCCGGGCTTTGCGCAAGGCATCGCCTTCGAGGCACCCGCCGCTAATGGCTCCGGTTAATTCTCCGTCTTCGGTAATAAGCATACGCGCGCCCGGCCGGCGGTACGAAGAGCCTTCTACGTGCACCACTGTGGCGAGCGCCGTTTTTTTACCTTTGCTTTGGGCCTGGTCGTAAGCCCGTATAATATCTTTAATTTCTTTCATGAATGTGGGTAGCTGGTAGCGAGTATCAAGACTTTATTTAACTACCTACTGCTATTTATTCTACTAAAGCGTTAACAAATTTAATAATAATTGAACGAACTTTTGTTTACAATTAATGTCCTGCTACCTACTACTTATTACCTGCTACTTATTACTCTAAATCAGCTTATCAGGCGTAATGGGAAGTTCCCGGATGCGTTTGCCGGTAGCGTGAAATACCGCGTTGGCAATGGCGGCCGCTACGCCTACAATAGCTATTTCGCCGAGGCCTTTAGCTCCCACGGGATTTACGTACGGGTCGTGTTCATCGATAAAAATAACGTCAATCTGGGGTACATCGGCGTGAACGGGTAGGTGGTAATTGGCTAAATCGCTGGTAAGGTAGCGGCCGTAGCGGTGGTCCATCACCGATTCTTCGGTTAAAGCCATGCCAATGCCGCCCACAATACCCCCAATAGATTGGCTGCGGGCCGTTTTCTCGTTGATGATTTTGCCCACTCCGGCAGTGGTTACCACCCGTTTTACCCGCACCTCGCCGGTTACCGCACTTACGTGTACCTCCACGAAATGCGCGCCAAACGAATACATCGAATATTTCTGCCATTCTTCGCCGGGCCGCGAGGTTTCGGTAACTTCAACCTGCGGCAGATTTAGTTTTCTTAAAACGTCGGTGTAGCTAATCTGGGTTGCTGGGTTAGCTTTAATATATAGCTTCCCGTCTTTAGCCGCTAAATCTTCGGGTTTGGTTTGGCTAAAAGGTGAACCTGCTATAGAAACAGCCAACTCTTTTAATTTTTGCATTAAAGCTTCGCAGGCTACTTTTACCGCCGAGCCTACGCTCGAAACCGTGGTGGAGCCGGTTTGGCCGGGCGCATCGGGCAGCGTAGATTCGCCTAAATCAAAGCGAATACTGGCGGGCGCTATGCCCAAGGTATCGGCGGCAACTTTTACCATTGCAGTGCCGGTGCCGGGGCCAATATCGCTGGTGGCGCTTTGCACAATAACTTTACCGTCGGGTAATAGTATGGCCTTAGCCGATGCATTGTTCCGGTGCACGCCAAAAGTACTCGAGGCCATGCCGTAGCCCACCAGCATTTCGCCCTGGCGCATAGAGCCCGGCTCTAAATTGCGCTTATGCCAACCAAATTTTTCGGCCCCTTGCGCGTAACATTCTTTTAAAGATTTGCTCGACCAAGGCCGGTTTATTTCCTGATCGGCTTCGGCGTGGTTTTGCAGCCGCAGGGCTAGCGGATCCATTTTTAAAGCGTAGGCCAGTTCATCCATGGCCGATTCTAAAGCGTACAGGCCGGTTACCTCGCCCGGACCACGCATCCAGGTGGGCGTGTTTACATCCAGGTTAACCAAGCGGTAGCGGGTGCTCACGTTGGGGCAGGCATAAAGCATGCGGGTAGCCAGAATGGTTCTTTCTACGTGCTCTTCGTAAGCCGAGGTCTGGCCAAAAGCTTCGTGGGTAATATTGGTTAACTGACCGTTTTTGGTGGCTCCTAAACTTAGTTTCTGAAGCGTTGTGGGGCGGGAGCCAACGCCGTTAAACATTAACTCGCGGGGCAATACCAATTTAACCGGGCGCTGTACTTTTTTTGCCGCCAAAGCCGCCACGTATACGTGCGGCCACACCCTAATGCCCGAACCAAAGGCGCCCCCAATATAACGGGCATTTACTTTTACATTTTCCGGTGGTAGTTTAAAAGCACGGGCCAGGTTATTTTGGCTACCTTTTACTATCTGGGTTTTTTCATAAACGGTAAGTTTATCGGGTGCTTCCCAATGCGCAATAAGGGCGTGGGGCTCTAGTGGGTTATGGTGTTCCGGCGGAATAATATACGTGCCGGAAATTTTAACCTCGGCTTGATGAATAGCTTCCGGGTTGCCCCGGTTATAATCGTGGTACCGGGAATTTTTGTCCCGCTGCACATTCGCGGGCAGAACGGCCCGGTCCAGGTTTTCTTTTAAGTTGGTGCGGTGCGGTTCTGGGATGTATTTTACTTTTACCAGGCTGGCGGCGTGTTGGGCTTTTTCAAGGGTTTCGGCTACTACTACGGCTATCGGTTGGCCGCTGAAATAAATTAGTTCGTCGTGAAAAACCCGCAAGGCGGTTCCTAATGGTGCGCGTTCGGTGGGGTTTTTAGAGGTGCCATACGCTGGTACGCCCGGCGTGTTTACGTGACTAATTACTGCCAGCACGCCCGGAGCACGTTCGGCCACCTGACTATCTAAAGACTGGATGCGGCCTTTGGCTACCGAACTGGTTACCAGCACCGCATGAACCAAGTTAGGCAACTGGTATTCGGCGGCATAAGTGGCCGTTCCGGTAACTTTTTCCCGGCCATCTACCCGGCTCAAATTATCACCCGTTTCAGGATCTTTTTGCGCTCTTTTTTCCATGAATGCCTTTTCTTCAGATACCGATATTATTTGCTTTAAAGGGGGTAAAAGGTTAATAATCTACCACCGGAACCAGTTACCAAACCTTTAATTTACGCAAATTATTTTGTTTAGCTAAACCTAGGTTTGGGTAATATTTTGGTGCAGAATTAGAATTAAATTTTTTGTCGATTAAGGCGATGGGAATAAACAGAAAATATTAATTTCATTTACTTTGTGAAAGCTATTGAATTAGTCTTGGAAAAACTAAATGTAAGCGGAGTAAGCAATAACCACTCCCGAACCCCTCCTAAATTAGGAGGGGAGCTCCGGTAACGCAGCTTTTGTGGCTGACTTTTGGGAGCGAAAACTTCGTGAGCAATAAATTATTGACAAAATGTACCTGTTAAGAAGTAATCGAAATAACAGTAGCTACAGGCAAATATCGTAGTCGGTGGGTGAAGGCCTTTTGGAAGATGCTCTTCTAAGATTCCGGTGCGCAGCATTGCGACGATAGGAGCAAAGGAATATTAGACAGCCTGAACTCACCGACGGGGCCTAGCGGCCTTGAGCTTACTTAGGTTACAACTTACCGTTAGCACCACTGCCTTGAAAGATAAAATCTTTCAAAAGATAGCCAGTTGATTAACTATTTATAATATTTTATTTTGACTGCTGTTGTGAAATAACTTCAAAAACTGGCCGGTGAAAAACAACCGGCCAGGGCGGCTTTTATGAAAGGCCTACTTTAGTTAAATAATTTTATCCGGCGTAATCGGTAATTCCCGAATACGCTTGCCGGTAGCATTAAACACCGCATTAGCAATTGCCGGAGCCACGCCAATAATAGCTATTTCGCCAATCCCTTTCGTGCCTAGCTCATTAACGTGCGGATCGGGTTTGTTTACAAAATAAACGTCAATATCTGGGGCATCGGCGTGAACAGGAACGTGGTATTCAGCTAAATCTTTGGTTACGTAGCGGCCAGACCGGTGGTCGATAACAGCGGCTTCGGTCAGGGCCATGCCAATGCCACCCACGGCTCCACCAATCATTTGGTTACCGGCGGTTTTGGTGTTTACCACCGTGCCGGCATCGGCGCATGAAACTATTTTCTTTACCCGCACCTGGCCGGTAACCGGGTGTACGTGTACTTCGGCAAAATGCACCGAAAACGAGTACATCGAATATTTTTCCCGTTCCCTCCCGGGTTTAGATTCAGCCGTAACTTCTATTTCCTGGCCGTTGTTCTGCTTTAAAATATCAGCGTAAGCAATTTTAGCAGCAGCATTATTGGCCACAGTAATTTGACCATTGTTAATACTAATGTCTTCGGATTTGGCCGCAGCAAAGGCCAGGCCGCCTAAGCTTTGTAATTTTTGCTTTAGCCCAAGGCAAGCTTCCTGCACGGCAGAGCCGACACTGTTTACCGTGGACGAACCGCCCTGTGAAGGGGCATTGGGGAACCTGGAATCGCCGAGTTCGAATTTGATTTTTTCGGGTGGCATGCCCAGCGTGTCGGCGGCAATTTGTACCATGGCGGTGCCGGTACCGGGACCAATATCGGTGGTAGCGCTTTGAATGAGCACAGTGCCATCCTTTAATAGTTGCGCCCGGGCCGAAGCCGCTTGCCGGTTTGCCCCAAAGGTGCCCACACCCATACCATAGCCCACGAGCCATTCGCCGTTCCGGACCATACCGGGTTTTAACTGGCGCTTGCTCCAGCCAATGCGTTTAGCACCTTCGGTAAAGCATTCTTTTAAATATTTAGTCGACCAGGGTTTATTTGAATCCGGATCAATATCGGTGTGGTTGCGCAGCCGGAACTCCAGCGGATCCAGGTTTAACCTGTAAGCCAATTCATCCAAAGCCGACTCCAGGGCAAACGCACCGGTCGCTTCGCCGGGCCCGCGCATCCAGATGGGCGTGCTTACATCCAGGGGCAAAATGCGGTAGCGGGTAGTTACGTTGGGGGCCGTGTACATCATGCGGGTTTGCTGCAGCACCGATTCGGTAAATTCTTCGTACGACGAGGTTTGCCCAATTGCCTCGTGCGTGATGGCGGTTATTTTGCCGTCGGGGGTAGCGCTCATACCTATTTTTTGCCAGGTATGCGGCCGGTAACCCACCATAAAAAACATTTGCTCGCGGGTAAGCATTAGTTTTACGGGCCTATTTACTTTTTTGGCGGCAATAATGGCAGCGGTTTCGTGGGGCCAGGTGTGCAGACCGTTCCCGAAAGCGCCACCCACATAAGTAGCAATTATTTTTACGTTTTCTACCGGAATATCCCACTCCTTTGCAAAAGCTTTTTGGGTGCCTTTTACAGCCTGGGTTTTGTCATAAACCGTTAGCCGGTCGGGGGCTTCCCAGTGCGCCACAATCGACTGCAACTCCATGGGGTTGTGAAATTCGGTGGGTAGTACGTACTCGCTTTCTATTTTAACCGGCGCAGTTTTATAAGCATCGGCTTTGCCCCGTACGTAATCGGCCACTGGTGATTTGGGGTTCTTTTTTGCCTGCGCTGGAACAACGGCTTTTTCGCGGTGCGCAGCGAAATTGGTTTGGTGTTTAGCTTCTTCGTACTGCACTTTTACTAACCGGGCGGCCTGCTGCGCGCGTTCCAGCGTATCGGCTACCACTATAGCAATGGGCTGACCGTTAGAGTATATTTTTTCATCGTAGAAAGCGAGCAAAGGTTTGCCAACGGTAGCCGGTTGGGCTGGGTGGTCGCGCTGAGCGTAGCCAGGTACTTTGGGCGAGTTTAAATGCGAGATTATGGCCAACACCCCGGACGACCGTTCGGCAGCTTTGGCATCGATGCTTTTAATACGGCCTTTGGCAATGGTGCTGGTAATTAGCACGGCATGGGTAATATTGGGTAAATTAAATTCGGCGGAATATTTAGCTCCGCCGGTTACTTTCATTCGGCCATCTACCCGATCCATAGGATCACCAACTACCGGGTCTTGTACTATTTGCTCTTTCATAAAAACGCTTTATTCTTTAAACCAGGGCTAAGGAGCGGCTGGTCTTCATTCCTGTAAATGCTATATGCCGGCCAACCTCACGCGGGGTTTTTAAACCAAGCCGGCTGCTACTTTAAGGGCTTGTACAATAGCATTAGGCCCTAGTTTTAATTTATAGGCATTGTGCTCAAAGGCTTTGGCTCCCCGCATGGCAATTTCGGCGGCTTGTTTAAAAGTAGCTTCAGTAGCAGGTTTGCCTACCAGATTTTTTTCAGCTTCGGATAAGCGCCAGGGTTTGTGGGCCACGCCGCCCATGGCCAAACGGGCATCTTTTATATTGTTATTTTCTAAACTCAAACCCGCCGCCACTGATACCAAAGCAAAGGCATACGAAGCCCGTTCGCGTACTTTTAAATAATGCACATTTTTGGTAAATGGTCCGTCCGGAATTTCTACGGCCAATATTAGTTCACCGCGTTCCAGGTTGGTGTCAAGTTCGGGCCGGTCGCCGGGCAGCCGGTGAAATTCGGTAAACGGAATGCGACGTTCGCCTTTGGGGCCGGAGACCAGCACCGTGGCATCCAAAGCAGTTAAAGCCACGCTCATATCAGAGGGGTGTACGGCAATACACTTATTGCTAAATCCAAAAATGGCGTGCATGCGGTTAAATCCTTCGAGGGCGCCGCAGCCGCTGCCGGGCTCGCGTTTGTTGCAGGGCAGAGCCGTATCGTAAAAATAATAACAACGGGTGCGCTGCATCATGTTGCCGCCCACGGTTGCCATGTTACGCAACTGCGCCGACGCTCCGGCACTAAGCGCTTGCGCCAGCAAAGGTTGTTTTTCCAGCACCAACTTGTCTTCGGCCACCTGGCTGTTCAGGGCCAGCGCCCCAATGCGCAAACTATTATTTTCTTTTTCTATTTTTTTAAGCGGAAGTTTGTTGATGTCCACCAGCTTTTCCGGGTTCATCACGCCGCGCTTCATTAAATCAATTAAATTGGTGCCACCGGCAATAAACACGGTATTCTGGTCTTTAATTACGGCCTCAATGGCGGCTTTTTGTTTTGTCGGCCGGACGTACTGGAACTGGTTCATACTTTTTGTCCTCCGTTTTTAACTTCCATAATAGCGTTTACAATATTGGGGTAAGCGCCGCACCGGCAAATATTCCCGCTCATGTATTCCCGGATTTCATCTTCGGAGTTGGCGTGACCTTCCCGTATGCAGGCTACCGCCGACATAATCTGACCCGGTGTGCAATAGCCGCACTGGAAACCATCGTGCTTAATAAAAGCTTCCTGCATCGGGTGCAGTTTATCGCCGTTGGCTAAACCTTCGATGGTGGTAATTTTTTTGCCTTCCTGCATTACCGCAAAGGTTAAACACGATACTACGCGCTCGCCGTTTACGTGTACCGTGCAGGCACCGCACTGGCCGTAGTCGCAGCCTTTTTTGGTGCCGGTTAAGTTTAGCTGTTCGCGAAGCAAATCCAGCAGCGTTACCCGGGGTTCAATATTTAATTTCCGTTTGGTGCCGTTTATATCTAAGGTTACTTTTAATTTCTCAAAGGCAGCTGCTACTCTTTCGTCGAGGGCACCGGCTTTGAGTAAAGTGGGCGGTGCCAGGGCCAGGGCCATCATGGCCGTAGACTGTTTTAAGAAGTTTCGGCGCGCCTCGTGGTGCTGGTTACATCCTTGTTCTTCGGAGTTATCCGCCGCTTTGGCTTGATCGTTATCTGCCATTTTACTAGTAATTTAAGCCTGAATTTTTAATTTTAGTAAGGAACCTGCTTTACTTACGTGATTTTTGAGTAATAGCCATTATTTTAATCTTATTTTCAACCAAAAGATGATTACTTACCAGCAAAACCAACCCCTAAACCTTGAGGCTGTGATAGAACTCTACCGGGCTTCTACCTTAGGCGAACGCCGGCCCATACATGACCGTGACCGCATGGCCGCGATGCTGCAAAATGCTAACCTGGTTATTACCGCCTGGGACGGAGACAAGTTAATTGGTATTTCGCGCGCCCTGACAGATTTTGTTTATACCACTTATTTGTCGGATTTGGCGGTGCACCAGGATTACCAACGGCAGGGCATTGGCAAAGAACTCATTCGCCGTACCAAAGCTGCCACTGATTCTCGCGCCAGCTTAACTTTACTCGCGGCACCGGCAGCGGAGAGGTATTATCCGCACATTGGTTTTCAGCACATGCCGCAATGCTGGCGCATACCGGCGGGGGAGAATATTTAAGAGAATTGGCTTATTTTGAAAAGTAGAATGAATTTCTACTAAATAGGAATTTAAATTTCATATTGAGAAATTCAATATAAGTTTAATGACACTCTTAATAAACAAAAATTGAAATGGTTGAAAATATTGAACGAAAATACATTAGGAGCCTTACTCATTTCATGGATGAATTAATGAAGAAGATTGAGGAGGTGGGAGGAGGAACTACTGTATGGTTTCGAGGAGTTGCATCCGAAGAATATAAATTAATACCTAGTTTATACCGAAAGCCTTTAAATGTACATAGAGACTATGATGACATTAGCAATTATAAAATAAATGATACTAGAAAAATTGCAACCATAGAAAAAAACATTGATTTTGATTTTTCTCGAATAGTAACAACTTTTTTTGCTAAAAAAGGAATTGAAGATACTGAATGGAATAGATATAGTTTAAAGCAACATTATGGTGTAAAAACCCGGCTACTAGACTGGACGGAAAATGCTCTTATGGCTTTGTTTTTTGCTGTTAAGGATTCTGTAGAAAACAAATCAAACAAAAATGCCCGAGTATGGCTTCTATCCCCATTCAATTTGAACGACTATTCTGTTCGGAAACTATATAAATATTCTTTAACCAATTTATTAACCAATGGAGAGAATTTAATAAACGATAACTTAAAATCACAACAACAACAACAACAACAACAACAACAACAAACATTTAAGCATATTCTTCCATTTTTTGAACTTAAGAAAGATAGTAATAAACCTGATTTAATAAACGATAAAGGTGAAATCAGGCTAACCCAATTGTTTCGTAAATATTATTTCTTGGAATGTAATGAAGATGAGGAAATGTTTCCCCTTGCTATTCACCCTCAACACCTTGATGAAAGAATGGCTGCTCAACAATCTTGCTTTACTTTGTTTGGGAACATAATTAATGGTTTGGATATTTCCGATTCAGAAAGAAAATTTATTGATTATATTGATATTGATACAAATTTTAGACTTGACATCTTAAAAGAATTGCACAAGATCGGAATTTCGTATTTTTCTATTTATCCAGATCTTGATGGTTTAGGAAGGGCAATTAATTATAGAAACTTAGATGAATTATCTCGAGCTTTAACTTATAATTTTCTTTCAAATATTAAGTAGACTAAATTTATTAACTTATGCCCAACATCATTCCCACCGAAGCTACGCAAAAAGTAGATGCTTACTTTCAAAAGATGCCGGAATTTGCCCGGGTTATTTGCGATAAGCTCCGTACGTTAATTTTGCAAGCCGACCCGGAAATTAAAGAAACCTGGAAATGGTCGGCACCGGTTTATGAGAAAAACGGTATGATTTGCTCTTATGCCGCTTTTAAACAACATGTGCGGTTTAGCTTTTTTCAGGGTGGCTTTTTATCTGATCCGGCCAGAATATTAACCGAAGGCGAGGGCAATGCCACCATGCGGAGCCTGAAATTTACCGACGCGAACGAGGTAAACGAATCAATTTTGCAGGATTACGTACGCGAAGCGGCCCAACTAACCTTGCCTGAAACTAAAAAGCCCGCGCAGGAACTAACGTTGCCACAAGATTTAAACCAATTGCTGGCCAGTAACCCTGGTGCCAAAAGCTCTTTCGATAAGTTAGCGCATACGCACCGCAAAGAATATATTCTGTGGATAGAAGGAGCCAAACGGCCCGAAACCCGGGAACGCCGGTTGCAGCAAACCTTAGAACGGCTAACCGGAAAAGCAGCTAATTAACGGTGTACTTCCCGGTTTTGGCAATAAAAAAGAACGCTTTACTTTAGAAGGACGTAGATTATGGCGTAATAAGAGAAAAGATACTGCGTTTAAGTACCGGCACCTTGTCGATATTTTTAACATTCCACTTGCTGCTGTTATTTGGGGCACAAATACGCAACCACGTTACTTACTACGGGGAGAAGAGCTTTTTAGTCTTTTGGCTATATTAGGGATTGCTTCTGGGTATGTGGTACAAAATTTTGCTGGCTTCTGATTTTACCGGCAGAAACCTAACAGAATATCTATGGCATCATCTACCTTTAAATCTTCTAAAAAATGTCCTAACTGTGGCCAATGGTCGGAGTGGGAACAGCAGTCCACCGACACTTGCGAGCACTGTGGGGCTTTATTAGACGACGAAAATTTAATCCGAACGGCTGCCCGGGAAGCGGATAGAAAAGAAGATAAAGGGTTTGATTTAGATATTATTCAGATTCATCCTACCGATGCCTGGTACGTTGTTTTTTATAAACGCATTATTCAGGCGCTGCAATATTCTTTTATTGCTATAGTAAGCTTTATTCTTTGGGTTTTAGCTTTATTGGCTGGCTAATGAAATTACTCCTGAACCCATTTTTTGTGTTAGCGCTTAGCTTGTACCTGGTAAACCGGTTTTTATTGCCTCTACTTAATTTAACCCAATACCGGGTGCCGTACCTGAACGATATTCTTGCCTTGCCGGTAGTGTTAACGGTGGCTTTATGGCTGCAGCAAAAATTATTTCCGCGGAGTTGCCGGCACCGGCTCAATGCCGCCCAGGTAATATTTGCCGTATTTTATTTTGCCGTTTTCTTTGAAGGTATTTTGCCCACGTTATCTAACCGCTACACCCGCGATTATTGGGATATTTTGGCGTATGCTTTTGGCGGCTTTATTTTTTATATTCTTTTCAATCCTCGCCCCAAGCTTCAGTTGCAGAGTACATAATGCATAAGGCCTGCCTTTAAATTGATTTTTAATTTTCTTATCCGTGATCTTACCACCTATAACCATTCGGCAAGCCACTGCTGCTGATAATATTTTACTAGCTACATTAGGCCGGGAAACCTTTGCCCAGGCTTTTGCCGCTCAAAATACTCCTGAAAATATGGCCGCTTACTTAGCGGCTATGTTTAACCCGGACCTGCAAGCCGCTGAACTCGCCGACCCACAGAATATTTTCTGGCTGGTTTATGCCGGGGCAACAGTTGTGGGTTATGTAAAGCTGTTTACCGGTAAGCCTGCTCCTTGTGTAAGTAATCGCCAGGCCTTAAAAATTTCCCGTTTATATTTATCTCAGCCCTATTGGAAACAGGGCATCGGTCAACAGGTTCTAAGCCAGGTTATATCTTTCGCAAAGCAACAAGGCTTTAGCGTAGTTTGGTTAACGGTTTGGGAGCATAACCCGGGGGCTATAAAATTGTATACTCGTTTTGGCTTTAAACCGGTAGGCGAAGAAGATTTTATTCTAGGCCAGGATGTTCAACGCGATTATATTATGGAAAAGGTGCTCTAAGGGTTGTAATTGATACAAGCAAATTAAATGGAAACACGAGTAGCGGTTTAAGCCAGTAATCCGTATAAATAAATTATTCTGAAAGTTGTTTTTATCCAGAGGTTTATGTAATTATATAATAATTACTTACATTTATTTACTTGCCTTTAGGTGCGGAAAAGTATAACTTTTACGAACAGAGTAGTTTAACCTTTAAATGTGTGCGATGCTTTTATTTATCGGTGGTTTGGGCCTGGTTGAAATAGTAGTTCTTTTACTATTCACACTTCTTCCTTTATTCTTGCTAATCTGGGCGCTAATCGATATTATCCGGAGTGATTTCAGGGATAATGTTACCAAGCTGGTTTGGGTAATTGTGGTGATTTTTGTGCCATTTGTCGGCCCGCTTTTGTACCTTATCCTCCGGAAAGGCCAAAAGGTAAACCATAATCGTATTTAAGATTTTACGCTTAAAATAAGCAAATCTTTTTCCTGCAACAGTCACCATTCCGGTGAGCATTGCAATAACCCTTTCAGCGCCATGCCAGGCAATAGTTGTAAATAATT
>NZ_JBMQUD010000022.1:0-61829 GCF_057359045.1 Adhaeribacter sp. | reverse complement strand
TTGGCAGTTGCTGTTTTACCTGCTACAATTTTCAGGTCGATAGTAAAAGTATCTTCAATAATTTTATCGGCAGCAGTACCAATTATGCCGGAGCGGAATTTAATATCATATTTCAGGCGGTCTACTTCTACTTTGGCAGTAGCCTCAGCCGAATTATTGCCCACTTTAACTACCGCCGGAAAGCTTACGGGATTGGTAATGCCTTTAATGGTTAGGTTGCCGGTTATGTTGTAATTAGTGGTACCGGCTTTGGCTTTGCCCACCGGCGTAGCTTTGGTAATTACAAAGGTAGAGGTTGGATTTTTCTCAACGCCAAAAAAATCTTCTGATTTCAGGTGAGTTGTAAGCCGCGCACTTTGGTCAGCATCGGCAATAGTAGTCATATCCATTACAAAATTACCGCCCACTAATTTATTGCCATCCAGGTTCAGGTTGCCTTTGGTTAATTTAACGGTACCATTATGGCCACCGCCCACTTTTTTAGCTGTCCAGTTTAAGGTACTGGCAGCCGGATCTACATTTAGCGTAGTGGTAGCTTTAATAACTACAGAAGTAGCCGGGAGGTTAGGTGTAATAGCAGCCGTGTTTAGTAAAAGCGTAAGCGCTAAAGCGCCAATAGCAAGCGGGGATTTTTTCATAAAGATTATCTTGGTTAGAGGTTTAAAATATTCTTGATTAGACAGCCCGCTTTTTTATAAGTTTAATGTGCGAAACAGCCCAAATAATTAGATTTCAATATACAAAAAATTAAATTTATCTAATTAAAATTATTGAAAAACAATTATTTACAATATTGTAAAAGAAAGTGCCTAGCTATTGTACGGGTTCTTTACCTATACCATGCCAGGCACCTGAATTCTACCGTTTATTTTACCCGGTTAAAGATTACCTCCATGGCTTGTCCCTGGAAAGTGGTATTCATGGTTAAGCGGTCGCCGTTAATTTTACCCTGATACGGAACAGCGTTGGGGCCAAAGGTTACATTAAACGAAACATCGTTGCCTACTACCCGGCCATTTGAAATTGGCGTTTCGCCACGCGGGGTTACAACTGTTCCGGACAGGGATTCGCCGGTAGCCGCTAGTTTTAGGGTTAAATCAAACTGACCTACCCGCCCCTGCCAGGTTCCATTTACGTCGGCAGCTTGTCCGGGAACAGCATTTTGGCTAGCCGTGCTATCGGGGGTAGTAACAGTTGTTGGCGCTGTTGGATTAACTACTGCACCTGGTTGCCGCATTTGTCCGGCACCGGCGCCCGGCAACTGACCTGGGGCTCCACCGGCTGGTCTTTGCCCTTGGCCCATACCACCGGCAGGAGCACCACCAGCAGCCGGGGCACCGCCACCTTGTTGTCCGGCTCCGGCACCAGCTTCCTGACCACCGCCTTCGCCACCACCTTTCATATCGTCGTTATTAACTGATTTCTTTCTCCGACGAGTTGGCTCTGAAGTGATTTTACCAATCCGGTAACTAAAAGTAGCCCGGAAACTCAGGTTATTCATTACATTGGTACTTCGCTGGCTTAATATGGGTGATTCTAATTCGCTACGTACTTTAATAGACGTATTAAAGAAGTTTTCGGCACCAAAGCCAATGGTTCCCTTTTTATCATTAATATCTTTCCGCAAGTTCAGGCTATATATTCCAAAACCACCTTGCGTACCTTGCAACTGCACCTGACGAGCCCGGTAAAAACCAAAACCTTGTAAGCCCCAGCCTTTGCCTAAAATATAGCTTCCCATACCGCGTACATTAAACACCCAGCCTTCGTTGCTGGCCTGGTAAATCGGGTTGGAGTTATTGTTTTCTAAGGTTGAGTAATAGGCATCGGTACCACCATTAAAGGTAAGTTTATTAGAGATGTTTACACTGCCAAAAACACTTAAACCATACGCATTTTCCTGACCAATATTCTGGAAGTTCGTCCGGATTGTATCACCGGAAATATCTCTTACGCTTTGGATAGCATTGTTGGTATTACGTACATAAGTCGAAAAATTCAGGGAAGTTTTGTTTATATAAGTATTATAAGCCAATTCAAAGTTGTTGGTATATTCCGGATCCAGATTCGGGTTACCAATGGTAATATTTAATGGATTGGCTGCTTGCCGGTTTGGATTTAAATACTGCAACGATGGCCGTTGGATACGCCGGTTATACGACAATTTAACTGTATTGCCTGTTTTTAATCTTTGAGATAAATTTACGCTGGGTACCAAAACACCATAATTCGGAATTTGGAATCCACCATTTTGAGTATCTTCAAAGTCGGCGTTAATAGTTGTATATTCGTAACGAACGCCTGATTTAAAGCTAAATTGAGATTTAGTAGTTAAAGTATAAGACAGATAACCACCCGTAACGTTCTGGCGATAGTTAAATATATTACTTAAGTTCTGACCCGGTAAGCGATTAAAAGCCCCTGTAGGACCAGCCGCAAATGTTTCATAATCGCTAATTACCTGCCGCATAATTTGCTTTCCACCCAGTTCTACCAGTTGATTTTTTCCGATAGGATTCTGGTAGTCTAATTGAATGGTTGATTCTTCATTAAAGCTTTCGTTTATGTTTTTTAACCGGCTATTTAATGTGGTAAAATCATCATTAAAAATAGCATTAATGAAATCGTTAGTCCGATTATTCCGGCTATATTGGGTTAAAATGCTAAACTCTTGCTGTGGCTTATCGAAGGTATGGGTGTAGTTTAAATTTACATCTACCGTACCGGAGTTATCTGTAACTTCTACGTCGCGCAGACTGCGCTCTAATAAGTTATCGCTTTCATAACGCTGGGTAAGCAATTCATCCTGAAACGAACGTCCGTTCCGGAGGCCATACTGCACCGAAGCAGTTATAAAATTATTTTTATTAATATCGTAGTCCCAGCCAAATGAATAACGGCCAAAAATATTCCGCTGACGAGTATCCGCTTCTTGCAGGGTCGTGCTCAACTCCACGCCACTAATATTTTTGCGGGTCTGGCTGTTATTAAAGCTGCCGGTAGTGTTGTACATAGCTCTGCCAAAACCACCTAACGAGAAGCCCATTTTACCTTTACGGTAGCTACCATTCAGGCCCAGGTTAGAACCCCGTAAACCAACTCCAGTATCGATATTTAAATTGCCTCCTTGTAAGGTATTTTTCTTCAGTACAATGTTAATAATACCAGCCGAACCTTCGGCATCGTATTTAGCCGAGGGAGAGGTTATTACTTCTACCGATTTAATTAAATCGGCCGGAATTTGCTTTAAAGCATCGGCAACGCTACCGGCAGTAATGGTAGAAGGCCGGTTATTAATAAGAACCCGCAAATTAGAACTACCCCGCATACTTACGTTACCGTCTAAATCAACCGAGAGCATGGGTACTTTGCGGAGCACATCCGAGGCATCGCCCCCGCGGTTACTCGCATCGTTTTCGGCGTTATAAACAGTGCGGTCTACTTTTTCTTCGATCATGGCGCGCTGGCCTTGCACCTGAACTTCTTTCAGGGCGGTGGCACTCATGTTTATTTTTACCGAACCCAGATTTACATCGTCGTTGCGGTCGCTGATTTTTACATTATCCAAGTTACGAGTTTCGTAACCGATAAAAGAAATAACCACCCGGTACGTACCGGCACCCAGCTTGGCAATGGTAAATTTTCCTTTTTCATCGGCCAGGGTTCCATCCAGGGCTTTGCCGGTGTTGGGATCGGTTAAGGTAATGGTGGCAAAACCTACCGGACTGGAGTTGCTGGCATCTACAACGGTGCCGGTAATTTTACTATTGCCCCGGGGCGCAGCCGTTTCGGTAAGTGCGTTGGCCGGCGCCGGTCGCGTTGCGCCAGGGTTACCCGGCACCTGTGCCACCACCAACTGGGCACTACAGGCAAAAACTAAAAAGGGTAATAATTTTTTCATGTTTTTATTTAATTCAAAATCTTTTTTCAGCCGGCAAAGGTAAGCAGCCGGGCGCAAATTTTTAGAGCGGCATTCAATTATAAGTAGCTAAACAAATACCTTCATTACCTATTCCCCGCAAAACAAATATATTAGTCGCACATCTTTTTTAATATTAGACAGACCCGGCTAAAAACTCGACCAAACGGCACTTGGCACTTCCAACCCAAGTAGTAGAGTAAAAAGCCTAGATTATCGGGTAATTAGGGCAAATGGTATAAAATAGGTAAGCTGATAAATGGTTTAAGAACAGAATAATTACCTTTAACTTTTTGGCTGTTTATACAACGCTATGTTTACTTTTTTTAAGTTAAGCCGTTTTGGTTTATTGCACGTTTCGTTTTGGGGAGTTTATCTTTCGTTTTTTCTTTACCAGGTTAGTCAATTCCGGCGGGGCCACGATAATTACGATTGGCTTAATGTAATTTTATTTGCAGGCGTACAAATGGTATTTATTATGGCCATTTCGTACTACAATTATTTTATTACCCTACCCCGCTGGCTTAAACACAAAAACTTTTTCCGGTACTTACTGGAGTTTAGTATACCTTTTGTTATCTTGGTTACCATCCGGATTCATTTGCAACGCTTGCTCGTAGATGGTTATACCCACCAACATGGTTTTTTTTACTCTTCCATGTTTACCGTGCAGCAGGTAGCCACTATGTTGTTTATTGTAATATTTATTGGCATGCTCCGGTTTGCCTACGATTGGTTTGATTTTGAAGCCAAAAAGAAAGAAGTACAAAACGAAAAGTTAACCGCCGAGTTAAACTTCCTGAAAGCGCAGATTAACCCGCATTTTTTGTTTAATACCCTAAACAACCTGTATTACCTGGCTTTTACCCAATCGCCGAATACCACCGAGGTAATTGAAAAGCTGTCGCAAATGATGCGGTACATGATTTACGATTCTAACCACGCGCGGGTGCCTTTAAGCAAAGAAATCGCGTACATGGAAAATTATATAAGTTTAGAACGGCTCCGGTTAAATAACCAAATACCAATAAATTTAAGTGTAACCGGCAATCCGCAGGAACTATTGGTAGTGCCTTTAATTTTTATTACTTTTCTGGAAAATGCGTTTAAACACGGGGTTAGCAACAACAACCCCAACGCTTGGGTAAATATTTCCATTGCCATTAACAGCTCAGAAATTATTTACCAAATAGAAAACAGCAAAGTAAAAAACAATAAAAACAACAACACCGAAAAGTCGGGTATTGGTTTGCAAAATGTAAAAAGACGGTTAGAATTAAGTTATCCCGGCCACTACACTTTAATAACCAACGACCTGCCCGACCAATACCAGGTAAAATTAAAATTAGTTTTATAGTGAGTTTAAGCTGCCTGATTGTAGAAGACGAACCATTGGCCCGTAACCTCCTGACCGAGTACGTGCGCAAAGTACCTTATTTGCAGTTAGAAGCAGCTTGCGCCAGCCCCTTGGCCGCTATTGATATTTTGCATAATCAAAAAATTGATCTTCTTTTTTTGGATATTCAGATGCCGGAAATTACCGGCATTACCTTGTTAAAAATTTTGCAAAAAAAGCCTTTAGTAATATTAACTACTGCTTATTCTGAATACGCCCTTGAAAGTTACGAATTAGACGTAGTAGATTATCTGTTAAAGCCGATTAGCCTGGAAAGGTTTTTAAAAGCAGTAGACAAAGCCCGGCAGCGCCTGGCCGTTCCGGCGGTAAGTCCAATATCTCCCGATAAACCTGCAACCGAGCCGGGCAGTTCTTTTATTTTTGTGAAAGACGGCACTAAACTGGTTAAAGTTAATATAGGAGATATTTTGTATGTAGAGGGCCTGAAAGATTACGTTACCATTTATACCCGCCAACAGAAAATTGTATCGCTGCAGCGGCTTAAAGCTTTAGAAAATCAACTCCCGCTTAACCGCTTTATCCGGATTCATCACTCCTACATTGTGGCTTTAGAAGGCATAGACGCTATTTATAAAGACAAGGTGCAAATAAATAATGTTTTCATTCCGATTAGTGATACCTATCGCAAAACTTTCAAGGAGTTTATCGATCGCAATCAAATTCAGCCGGAGTAAAATATTTAAATATTCACTTCCCGTTTTAAATAACTTTAAGGAATATAATAAATGTATTGCCGGTAAACAAAAAAGCCTGGCGAATGACCAGGCTATTGTATAGATCGTGAAATATACGCGCGTATATTTCTTAAATATTATAGTTTACTTTTACCGTGTTTAACAACTCATTGCGTTTTTCCAGAATATTTTGGTAAGTCTGAAAATTAACCGGTGCAAAAGGCACTTCTTCGTTGTAAGTACGACTGCAAATATTTTTATTTTCTTTTGCAGGATTACTTTGGTTAAACTCACTTTTGTTTTCTTCAGTCCAGTTCTTTGCTTTCATATATAGTAAGATTTAATTTTTTACAATTTCGGGTAAACAATTATGAGTTTTTCAACAGTTTATGTACTGCATTTTTAAATAAAGGTTACCTTTCCCGGGCAAATATTTTAAAATCCAGTAAGTAGCTTTTCGGGAAAACTACCGGATTAAGCTACCATTTTGGCTATATTCTGTAAAAAAGCAGTCCGGCTTTGGGATGTATCACAAACGGTAATTAATTCTTCTTCTAACCGCGGCAACAGTACATTTATTAAAGCTTCTACAAAACCGCCGCGCTCAATAATTTGGCTGTGCAACAAAGCCAAACAGCCCAAACCTTTTTCGTTTTTATCAAAAAATGGTATTCCCATGTAGCTTTTTACCTGCATTTTTACCAGCAAGTCGTTCGACGGAAATAAATCCTGTACACCACCGGGGTAATAGTTTTGCTCTTTCCCAAAAACGCCTTCGCAAGGTGAACCCGCCAGAGGATAATTGATATTTTTAGCTATAATCCCTTTTTTTACAAGGGCTAAAGTATGTACCGTAGGAATAGGCAATAAATCGACAACCGTAATTAATATATAATCTACTTTTATAAGGCTGTACAAATACAAAAGTGCATCCGGAATAAAATTATCTCCTTTATATTGCTCTACAAAATCAATGGCTTCATCTATTTGTTTCTTTTCTTCTGCCGTCCAGGCAGTATGTAATAGCGATACGGATAAGTTTTTCATCCTGCTTTTTTAAACCTTTAAATAATTTATTTTAAGGTGCGTGCTCCTTTAGACTTATTGCCTGGGAAACAAATATGATTCTTTAAATCTACTAATTTAAAATATAAAAAAAAAGCTAAAAAATTGGATTACGTAGTTTACCCCTAAAATTAAGTATTTAACACTTAGGCATTTATTTATCTTCTATAAATCGCCGGAATTGTCTAGATTAGCAATGATTTTTTTTACTTCGGTATTGGTTTGGGTTAATTTAGATTGGCAATATTGAATTAAATCTGAAGCTCTTTTTACTTTGGCGGCTAAATCGTCGATAGGAATATTTTCATTTTCCAGTTCGGCTACCAAATCGGTTAGTTCGTGTAAGGCTTGTTGGTAACTTAAGTTATGTTCTTGGTTCATGGGGTGTTGCTGAATTTTGGGTAACGGTGCTTTCTATAAAGCCGGATAGGAACCGGGTGCTAATGGCGGCGCCTACCGGAATATTTTCGGTTTGCCGCACTATTTTTCCCTGATGGTACACAATGGCATAGCCTCTTTTTAAAATATTATGCGGGTCTAGATGCTGAATGGTCTGGCTAAATTGCCGCAATTTAAATTGTTCTTCTTTTAATTTATTATCGGCGTGGCATTGTAAGTTAAAACCGTGCTTGAGCAAACCTATTTTTTCGTGCTGCAATCTTTTTTCGGCATTTAGAATGGTAGCGTTCATACAAGTGCTGAGTAACCGGAACTCCTGGTTTAATAAATCTTTGGTTTTACCTACCAGGCTATTCTGTAACGAATTTAAAATAAGCTCCTGGGTAACTAAAATTTCGTTTGTTTTTAGCACCAGTTGTTTTTGCAATTGCAATAATTTTTCTGAGAAAGCACGGTTATGCGCTACAATGGTGGCCGCTGCTTTGGTTGGGGTTTTGGTTTTTAAGCGGGCCATTAGGTCGCAAACGGTTTCGTTTTTTTCGTGCCCGATACCGGTTATAATGGGTAAATGAAAGCGGGCCACAGCGCGCGACAATAAATAAGAATCGTACGCCTGAAAATCTAACTGGCTCCCGCCGCCCCTTACCAGTACAACGGCATCGTAAGTTATGCCGGATTCGTAAATTCTGACCAGTTGCTTGTAAATTTCTTTGTGCGCTTCTAAGCCTTGTACCGGGGCTAAATATTCATCTACCTCAAAGGTATAGCCGTGCCGGTTGGTAAGGAGTTCGTGCATAAAGTCGGCGTAACCATCGGCCTGGGCCGAAGATATTAAAGCAATACGTTGAATTACCGGCGGAAAATTTAAGGTTTTATTGTAGGTAAAATATTCCTGGTTGTGCTCCTGGATGTGATCAGGATTTTCGCGGAGAAGCTTTTGCAAAACCGCTTGCCGCGACAAAGCTAAACGCCCAATGGTATAGTTAGGGTCAATATCTTCTATGGCCAGCGATAAACCATATTGCGCATGAAAATGCACTTTAACTTTTAATAATACCTGAATATTATCTTTAAAAGTTTGCCCGGTGGCTTCTTCAAAATTTTGGATACAGCTGTAACAGTTTCCCCAAATTCTACCTTTAATCGAAGCCAGTACCCGGTCGGTTAGTTCGCACTTTTCGATTAAGGTTAAGTAGCACTGATTTTTTGCCGGATACAAATTTATACCCGTTGTTTCGGCAATAACCAAGAAGCTTTTTTCCTGGAATACCTCTTCAATGGTAAACTGAATTAACTGGCTTAGTTCGGATAAACGAATGGGTTGGGTAAGCGATACCATAGTTAAAATACTTCGGACTAATGATAGCCCAAAGTTGAGTACTGATTTAAATTACTAAATTTTAAAGAATAAAAAAAGGCAACCGTAGGGCTGCCTTTTTCTGTTTTCATGCTCCGGACTAATCCTGAATCCGCTCGGCATATTCTTCGCGGTTTGCGCGCTTGTGGGCAGCATCTTTCTCGGGATCTGTTTCTGGTACTGAACCGCAGGCTTGCACCAAAAGTACACTGCCAAACAGGAGCATTAACTTAATTTTATTTTTCATAAGGTAATCTATATTTAAAATTTACTACTGTTTAACTACGTCGTTTTTAGTAGTACGGCTTTTCGATTCATTACCCTCGCCCCGGTTTTGTGAATTACCCACTTGTTGCTGGGTCTTCTCGGTGGCCCGGGCTGCTTCAGATTCGTTAATATCGGTTACATTGTGCAGGGTATCGTTGGTGGTCATGGTGTTGCCCATGTTGCCGCCATTCTTACTTACGTCTGCACCGCGCCGGCTATCATCTACCTGGCCGGCACCCGTTTGCTGGTCATCTTTCAATCCGCTTTCGTTGGCACCGTAACCTTCGGTAGGTGCCTTGGCATCCTGACCGGCGCCCCCGCATCCGGTTCCTAAAAACGCGAGCGAAAATAAGATATAATATGCTATTTTTTTCATAGTTTTTGAATTTATAATTTACAGATGTACGCTATAAGCTACTTTTACCAGGCTTAAGTATTTCATACAGAAGCTTTAAACCTGATTTTTAATTAAAATATTCTTTTTCCAATACTTTATCGTGGCCGTACAAATCGTCGCGGAAATGGATAGCGCCTTTATCGTCTACCCAGCTGGTAAAGTATACTATATAAACCGGTACTTTTTCTTTAAGGTTTAAATATTTTTCTTCGCCGGCGTGCATGGCTTCTAAAATGCGGCTTTCGTCCCATTCTGGTTGGTCGTCTAGTAAAAATTTAGCCAGTTCTACGGGTTTTTCTACCCGAATACAACCGTGGCTAAATCCGCGTTGGTTTTGGTTAAACAATGTTTCGGCCGAGGTATGGTGCAAATAAACTTCGTGTTCGTTCGGGAAAATAAATTTAATATCGCCCAGGGGATTATTAGGCCCGGGCCGTTGCCGCACCCGGTATTTAAAGTTGTTTTTATCAACCGAAAACCAGTCTACAGAACTTGCCGGAATTGGCTGTGCATTTTTACCATACCCGTTTAATAATTCCATATCCATGCGTTCTAACCAACTTGGGTCGTTTTGCAACTTGGGCACCATTTCCTCAAACAAAATAGAATTAGGCACATTCCAGTACGGCGAGAAAACAATGTATTCTACCTTGTCGCTGAATATGGGCGTTGAGTTCATGGTTTTACCTACAATTACCCGCATATCTAAAACGCGCTGGCCTTTGTCGCGGGCGTAGAGCATAAATTCGGGCACATTAACAAATATGTGCTTTTCTTCAAATTTTTTAGGTTTAGGTACCCACCGCCACCGCTCCATGTTTATAATTATCTGGTCGATGCGCTCGTCTAAACTCACGTTCATGGCCTTTCGGGTTTCGGTACCTAGAGCACCATCGGGTTTAAGGCCGTGCCTTACCTGAAAATCCATAATGGCGTTGCGCAGTTCTTCGGTAAAGCGGTTAGAATCCGGGCCGGCTACCTTCCAACGTTCCTGCGGCAACAAACGCTGCCGAAGCAAAGAAACTACCCGGGTGGTATCGCCAATTTTTAATTTAGCGGCCGACGGGATCTGGGGCCAACCGCCGGCTTTTCTAATATTGCGGTATTGTTGCAAAGCCGTGCGCAGCCGGTTATAATCTTCGTGTAATGGTTCAAACTGGTAATATGGGTATCGGCTATCACGCTCTTTTAAAATGGTTTGCAGCGCTTTATTTAACTTTATCTTATTTTTCCGGACACTCCAATCAATGTTATCTAATTCGCGCGGATTTACCGTACCCCGGTAAAAATCCGAAGCGTAATTCATGTAAGAGGCGGTTAAGGCAACATCAATTTCCTGTTTCAGCTTTAAACGCAAGGAGTCGTTCTTTTTGGCTTCTTCGTAAGCTTTAAACATTTGCCCAAAGTTTTTAACCTTGTAATCTTTGGGGTCGAGCCCTTCCTGGTAAGCCCGGTTTACCACCGATATAAACGTATTGGCTTGCGGTACCAGTTTATCGTTTTTAAACCACCCTAATCTAAAATTGCGCTCCCGGTAAAATTGCATTACAATATTCCGGTGCTCTTTAAAGACGGCTTCGTGGGCAACGTACTTCTCAATAAAGGCGCTATCGGTTTGGGCCTCGCGTTCGGCTTTGGTTTGTTTTTCGGTTTGGGTTTTGCTGTTTTTGGTACCACAACCCAGCGCCGCCATAAGCAGTACCGCTAAAAAAAAGTATAATACTGAAAATTTATGTTTAGAAAACATGCTGAAAAAGATTTAAAGTCTACCGGCAGAAAATGTACTTTTAAAGGATATAATTCTTTCTATGTGTTTTTAGCCGGGGCATTTGTTTTTTACTAGTTTTAACCCAAAATGGTTATTGTAGGTACAAACTATATTCTCATTAATTGCCCGAACTTGTTTAAAGTACCGGGGTATTAACCTTTTAGCAATCTTTTATACTTTAATTTTTAAAGCCGATAGTTAACTTTAATTAATTGCTTATGAAAAACCCGCCGGTAATTAGCCCAGATGTGCATTCTTTTGCGCAACCGCAGGTAGCTGTGGTTACCCACTTAGATTTAAACCTGGAAGTTGATTTTGAAAATAAAATTATACGCGGCAAAGCCGCTTACACCCTAAGCCTAAGCCCCGGTGCCGAAGAAATAATTTTAGACACCCGCGATTTAAATATCTTAAAAGTTGAAACTGATTCCGGAGAAGAAGCCCACTATCGTTTAGGACCAGCTAACCCGGTTTTAGGGCAAGCACTAATCATAAATATTGATTCAGCATGCAAGACTATTACCGTTTATTATCAAACCAAACCCATAGCAGCAGCTTTGCAGTGGCTACATCCGGCGCAAACCGGCGGCAAAAAATATCCTTTTTTGTTTACCCAATCGCAAGCCATACTGGCCCGCACCTGGTTACCTTGCCAGGATAGTCCTGGCATTAGGTTTACCTACCAGGCACAGGTGCAGGTTCCACCACAGTTTATGGCTTTGATGAGCGCCGAAAACCCAACAGAAAAAAATAATACCGGCCAATATTCTTTTACCCAAAAGCGACCAATTCCGTCTTACCTGATGGCCTTGGCCGTGGGTGATTTAATTTATACGGGTTTAGACGAGCGAACCGGCATTTACACCGAACCGGAACAAC
The DNA here is from genome assembly GCF_057359045.1 of Adhaeribacter sp. Classification (NCBI taxonomy): domain Bacteria; kingdom Pseudomonadati; phylum Bacteroidota; class Cytophagia; order Cytophagales; family Hymenobacteraceae; genus Adhaeribacter; species Adhaeribacter sp. Next base: position 49,687 of record NZ_JBMQUD010000022.1, on the reverse strand, counting down.
AAGCCGCCGCTGCTTACGAATTTGCCGAATTACCCGCCATGCTGAAGGCGGCCGAAAATTTATACGAACCTTATTTATGGGGCCGCTACGATTTATTGTTATTGCCGCCCAGTTTTCCGTTTGGCGGCATGGAAAATCCCGAACTAACCTTTGTGACCCCCACCATAATTGCCCAGGACCGCTCTCTTACCAGCTTAGTTGCCCACGAACTGGCCCATTCCTGGTCGGGTAATTTGGTAACCAACGCTACCTGGAACGATTTCTGGCTGAACGAAGGCTTTACCGTATATTTCGAACGCCGCATCATGGAAGCCCTTTACGGAAAAGAATATGCTGATATGCTAAAGGTTTTGGGCTTGCAGGATTTAGAACACACACTACAGGAAATTGGCCCTAACAGCCCAGATACCCAATTAAAACTTAATTTGCTTAACCGCGACCCCGACGAAGGCCTCACCGAAATAGCTTACGAAAAAGGCAATTACTTTTTACTGGCCTTAGAAGAAGCTTACGGTCGGGAAGCTTTTGATGAATTTATCCGGCAATATTTTCAGAATCATGCTTTCCAAGCCATGGATACCGAAAATTTTATATTATATCTGCAAGCTACCTTATTAAACAGACCACTTCTGCCTAACGCTACCCCAGTAGAGCCCGAAACGTGGATTTACAGATCTGGCTTACCTGCTGCCCGACCGGTTCTTACTTCTAAATTATTTACACAAGTTGCCAGCGAAGCCGAACACTGGAGAACAACCGGAACAACCCATGTAAATATTACCCAAAATTGGTCGACGCACGAATGGCTTTATTTTTTAAACCTGATTGAACCCGCCTTGACCCAGGATAAAATACAAGCCTTAGATGAGGCCTTTCATTTTACCCAATCCGGTAATGCCGAAATATTAGCAGTTTGGTTCCGGTTAGCGGTGCAGCAAGATTATGCGACCGCTTACCCGGCTTTAGAGGCATTTTTAATGCGGGTTGGCCGCCGGAAGTTCCTGTTGCCCTTGTATAAAGGTCTGCTGGCCAAAAATCAAACCTGGGCAAAACAAATTTACCAAAAAGCACGACCTAATTACCATGCGGTGGCCACCAGTTCGCTGGATGTGCTTTTATCTTACTAATATTAAAAGCAAACTTCAGCATTTGTAATCAACTCTTATCAGTTGTATGCTATAATCTTATTTTATATCATTGAACTTGTTTAGGGTTTTGGAACTGCTGCCATTGGTGGTGTTATCACCGCCAATTATTTAGCTTTTGTCCAACTACTTACCGCTGAAAACATGCGGCCAGAGCAAACGTTCATGCCCTTGCCAAAACACTAAACCGCTTCATTATTAAAATTGAGCTAGAAAAATAAAACCCGGCCAAAATAATTTAGCCGGGTTTATTTTTCTAAACATCGTGTTTATTAATGATGCTCTGCTTTTATGTTAATGGAATTTTCGGCGATGTAAGATAAACTTTCGTCGGTTTTCTTTTCTTCGCTGAGCGTTTCCTGCAATAAATTTAAAGCTTCGGTATGGCCCAAAAACTTAGCATAAGTGCAAGCTGTACCGTAACCGGCAATTTCGTAATGTTCTACCCGCTGGGCACATGCAATTAAGCCCGCATCCATTACCGCATCGTCGGCGTTATGCGACATAAACTCTTCTGCTTCATTAAGCAAACCTTCCATGGCTTTACATTTTTCGGCCTCAGGTTTTACACCCAACGTCTGAAACACTTGTTCGAGCCGCTTTACCTGATTCTGGGTTTCTTCCATGTGTTTGGTAAAAGCTTGCTGCAGTTCGGTGGCAGACGTTTTAGCTTGCATTTTGGGCATAGACTTTAGCAATTGTTGTTCGGCACCGTACAAGTCACGCAACTGGTGCATAAAAAGATCATTCAAGGTTTTTAATTCCATAGTTTTGTACTTTATAATTTAACAGGTAAATTTTCCGGTCGGTTTATAATAAAACCTAACCATTAAAAGGCATTTCAAACCGGTAATTTTAAACTAATCTTAAAGTAATATTTTCCTTACTTAACAAATTACCAGATGAGGCGCTAATCAGCTAAATATTTATTTAAAAGCTTTTTAGGCCCCTTGTAACTATACGCCCATTACTTTTATTGGTTTATGAAGCACGTAAAACTTTATATTCCCGTAATCTACCTTGTGCCCAAATCTATATTTAACTTTTAGGTATAACAGCTAACGGGTTTTCTGTTAAAACACCGGATAATTGCATTTTTTTTAATAATTTTGCGGACACATCTAAATAACCGTAAGCTTTATTTAAAAGAAATACGTGACGATACCGAAAGGAAAATTAATTGCCATTGGCGGAAACGAAGACAAAGGGACCTATCCAAATCCTAAATCGCGCAAAAAATATTACCTCGATTTTTTTGAATTAGGTATTCTAAAACGCATTGTAACAGAACTGCACGTTTATAATCCGCGCATAGAGGTTATTACTACCGCCTCCATGATTCCGGAAGAAGTGGGCGAACGCTACATTGGGGCTTTTGGTATTTTAAACTGCACCAACATTGGGCTGATGCACATCCGGACGGCTGAAGATGCAGCTAACCCGGATTTTTTGGAGCGTCTGCGCAAAACCGATGGTATTTTATTCACGGGCGGCGATCAGTCGCGTTTAGCAGATATTTTCGGGCAAAGTACTTTTTTAGAGATTTGCCAGTCGCGTTATAATACCGAGCCCAATTTTGTAATTGCCGGCACCAGCGCCGGGGCTATGGCCATGTCGGAAATAATGATTAAAGGCGGCAGCAGCACCGAAGCTCTTATGCGGGGAGCTGTAAAAATGGGTGCTGGTTTGGGTCTGATCCGTAATGTAATTATTGATTCTCATTTTGTAAAAAGAGGCCGGTTTGGCCGCTTAATCGAAGCAGTTGGTACTTACCCCAAAGCTATTGGTATTGGTTTAGGCGAAGACACCGGGGTTTTAATTACCAATGGTAATCAAATTGAAACCATTGGTTCTAACCTGGTTATTATTATCGATGGGCACCACATTAACCACAACAACACGCAGCAGGTTAAAAAAGGCACGGCTTTATCTATCGAAAATATAATCCTGCACGTGCTGGCCAAAGGCAATCTTTACGACATTGTCGAACGCTCCTTTTACCCGGATTTAGAATCGCACCAAAACAAAGAGGACATTGCCTATTAGCTAAACCAGACGTACTAAATTTTAATATTTTAGCCTTAGTTTTGCGTTCGGTCATTCATCTCTTGTTGCGTTTATAAAACTAATCTTCCCTCCTACCGGTAAATTTGAGCAAAAATGGGTTCTTCGTTGCGTTTAGCGGCCCGGTACATACCTTCAGAATTAAAACTTAATACCAGGTTGGCTTCTCTGTCAATTGCAATTAAGCCGCCTTCGCCTCCTATTTTTACCAGTTTGTTTAAAACTACTTCGTCGCAGGCTTGCTGTAAGGTTAAACCCTTGTACTCCATTAAACAAGAAACATCGTAAGCCACCACGGCGCGCATAAAATATTCGCCGTGACCGGTGCAGGAAACCGCACAGGTTTGGTTATTGGCGTAAGTACCGGCCCCTATAATGGGGCTATCGCCAATGCGGTTGTATTTTTTATTCGTCATGCCGCCGGTAGAAGTGGCCGCCGCCAGGTTGCCGTATTTATCCAGGGCTACTGCACCTACGGTGCCAAATTTACGATCTTCGGTATGGTCTAAGGTTACAGTATCGGTTTCCTGAGCCTCCTGCCATTGCTGGTAACGGTACGCATCAAAAAAATAGCTATCTGGTTCAAAGGCCAGCGCATGTTCCTGGGCAAAAGCTTCGGCGCCGGCTCCGGTAAGCAACACATGTTCCGAATGCAACCGGATAGTATTGGCCAATAATATGGGATTGCGTACCCGGCTTACCCCTGCCACCGCACCAGCCGAAAGGCTATGACCACACATCACAGAGGCATCCATTTCGTGGCTGCCGGTATGGGTAAAAACCGAACCTTTGCCGGCATTAAAAATAGGATCATTTTCGAGGAACACCACCGTTTCTACCACGGCCTCGAGGCTGGTGCCGCCACTTGCCAATACCTGGTGCCCTACCTTAATGGCATTTTCTAAAGTAGATAAATAATGCTTTTCTTTTTCGGGTGGCATGGCCGACCGCAAGATGGTTCCGGCCCCGCCGTGAATGGCAATAGCTATATTTTGCATGTTTATAATAATTTTATTTAAGGTTGTAGCCACCTGCCAGGCAGTAATTTACCGGCTTATTTTATCTGTTTTTTAGCTTTATTTTGCCTTAAAAATATGGGGCAAAAAGGAATTATCTTATCCGGAAATACGTATCTTTGTAGATAACATTTATTAATTTTAAAATAAAGAATTATGTCTTTTGATGTTCAAGGTAGATTGCACGAAATATTTGATGAGGCCCAGGTGAGCGATAAATTTCGCAAAAGAGAATTTGTGTTGGAAATTCCGGACGGTTCTTATACCCAATATATAAAGTTTCAGCTTACCCAAGATAAGTGCAGCGTGCTTGATCAATACAAAGTAGGCGATGAAGTGAAAGTTACTTTTAATTTATCGGGTAAGCCTTTTACCAAAAATGGCACTACAATGTACTTTACCAACCTGAGCGCCTGGCGGGTAGAAAGTGCCAGCAGCAGCGCAGCACCAGCCAATACGGGTAATACTAACAGCAACTACCGGGCAGCGGCACCACAAGCGGCTGGCAACTCCTTCTTATCCGACGAAGCAGACAACGATCTTCCTTTCTAATTAAACAGAAATACACTTTTAATAAATGCGGACTGAAAAGCCCGCATTTTTTTTGCGTTTTGGTTAATGAACTACCGCATATCTACTTTTACTCCTGAATAAGCAAAGCCGCTTTTGCCTGGCACGTAACTGTAAACTATTAGCGTTTTTAGAATAATTGTAAATTTTGATGCCGAATAAATATGCTGGTAGCAGGCAATTTGCGTTAAAAGCAAAATAAGGTTATAATTTTTTGGTGGCTACCGTATAATGCAGGATATGAAAAATAAAATTGTGGTAATAACAGGCGGCAGTAGCGGCATTGGCAAAGTTACCGCTTTAGAATTGGCCAAACTAGGCGCCACAGTTGTGCTGGTAAGCCGCAACCCAGACCGGGGCCGTCAAACCGAAACTGAAATCAGAACCGCATCGGGTAACCAGCAGGTATATTTTTTACCCTGCGATTTATCTTTAATGGCCGAAGTAAGAAGTTTAGCGCAACTAATTCAGGAAAGATATTCCCAAATAGATGTTTTAATAAATAATGCCGGCATGCTGCCGGGTAAATATTCCCGTACCACCGAAGGCATCGAAATTTGCTGGGCTACCAATTATTTATCAGGCTTTTTACTAACCAATTTGCTTTGGGAACAATTAGTAAATGCCGAAACCGCACGTATTATTAATATTTCATCGGAAGCACACCGCCTGGGGCAATTAGATTTTAATAAACACAACTCGCCCCGGCATTATTCAGCTTTTACTGCGTACTGCGATTCTAAACTGGCCAATATTTTATTTACTTACGAGCTGGCTCAGAGGCTGGAGTTTACTTCTATTACGGCCAACTGCCTGCACCCGGGTGTAATTGCCAGCAACTTCGGCACCACTTCTATGGGTTTACTTAAGTGGTTGTTTCAGGTGGCCCGCCCCTTAATGCAAACGCCCGAAAAAGGTGCTGAAACAATTATATATTTAGCCACTTCGCCGGAGGTTGCCCAAGTGAGCGGTCGGTATTTCAAAAACAAAAGACCAGTTAAATCGGCTAAAGAAACGTATAATAGTGCTTTAAGTAAACGCTTGTGGCGTTTAAGTGCCGAACAAACCGGCTTGTTTATTCAACCTGAAAAAGAGGAAGTATTGCCGGCATGACGGATTTAGAAAGATTGATTGCCCACGGCGAAGGCGACCAGTTGGAGTTTAAAAAAAAGATTAACCAGCTGGATAAAATCGCCCGCACCTTGGTATCGCTGGCTAATACCAAAGGCGGAATTATATTAGTAGGTGTTTTAGATAACGGCCTTATCTGCGGCATCGATCCGGAAGAAGAAAAACATAATTTACAGCAGGCATCTGAATATTATACCCGCCCGGCGGTTAAGCTGATTTTTGAGGAAATTGAAGCAGATAACCGGGTGGTATTAAAGGCAATTGTTCCGGAAAGCAAACAAAAGAACCACTTTGCTAAAATTAAAGAAAATGAGTGGCGCCAATATGTTCGCGTTAAAGATGAATCGGTGCAGACAGGCGAGCTAGCACAAAAGGCTGCAGAAGCAGCTGCCCAAGCCAAAAGTTTAGCCCCAACCCTTACCAAACACGAGACTTTGTTGCTTTTACATTTGCAGAAGCAGCCCCGTGTAACCTTGCAACAGTTTATGCACCTGGCCCATATTTCTAAGCAGCGGGCAGCCCGTTTATTAATGGGGCTCATGTTGCAAGGCCGCATTCAGGAACACGACCCAGAACAAGAACCTTACTATACATTAAGTTAAAGTTTGATATTTTACTTTAAATCAAGGGTGCGTTGGGGTAATTTTTGCGGCACTATTTCTACGCGGCCATCGGGATATAAATATTGCACCGGTTGGCCGTTGTTGTAGGTAACAGTTTTTTCAGGCGCGCCCTCGGTATCAAAGTAAACCCAATCGCCAAACCAGTAGTAATGGCTTTTGTTGCCTTCTACCTCTACGCGGGCTAGCCCTTTGTTTGATACCAAGCCGTTTTCGTGGTAAAAAGTTACATCTACTAACCGTTTATCGCCTTCCCAAGTATATTTTTCCAGCATCCGCAGGTTTCCGCTCGGGTAAAAATATTTCCACTCGTTTACTTGCTTGCCGTGGTCGAAACGGCCAATACAAATTAAACGCCGGCCGTGCGAGCGGTCAAAATATTTCCATTTGCCGTGGTGTAACGCATTTTTATCGTACCGGTTAATAAATAAACCACTTAAAAACTGTGCTTGCGCCGGTGCCTTCCCTAAAAATAGCCCCAGCAAAGCTAATCCCAAAAACTTTTTCATGAAATTTAAATAAGCTACTGCAGTTGATTCTTAAACACTTAAAAAACATAAAGCAGCTGAAAAGGCTGCTTTAAAGGTGAAGTGGATTATTGCCATAACGAAAAGGCCTGGGAAAATATTCTTTAAATCTTAATCATAAGACTTTTTCTTTTCCTGTTTTTCCGCTTTTTTTTCTTTCGTGGTTTTTTGCGGTTTCTTTTTTGTTTCCTTGCGAGAGTCTTGTGATTTTGCCATAATCTTTATAAGATAAAATAAAATTACTTTTTAAATAAGCATTTCTTACGGATTTACTTAAGAAGTGTGCCGTTAAATTATTTATTTAACCGGAAACTAATAAAATTTTACGATAACCCCCAACGCAATTCCAATTTAATTTTCCCGAACAGCTAAATAGCCCCATCTGTTAAATAATAAAATAAAAATGGGCAGTAAAGCTTAAAAATTAATTATTAAACATTATACTAGTCCACTTTTTTACGTATGTCAAAAACAGTTTTATAATTTCTTTTCTCGCTGAGAAATTCTCTTTTTATCTTTCAACATTCCCTATGAGCGAAACCAAAAAGCCGCGTACCTCCAGATCCAGTAAAAAAAATACCCCGGATACTACTATAACCAAAAAGATATTTGTTTTAGATACTTCGGTAATTCTCTACGACCACAGCGCCATTGAGCATTTTCAGGAGCACGATGTAGCTATACCTATAACGGTACTCGAAGAACTCGATAATTTTAAAAAAGGCAACGATATTAAAAACTTTGAAGCCCGCGAATTTATCCGGTTTATTGATAAGCTCTCGCACGAAATGATGCTGCAAAACTGGATACCCATTGGCAGCCCGGAAAAAGGCAACTTTAAAGTGCTCATGATCCAGGCTCCGCAGGTAGATGCCGAAAAAATATTCGGAGAGAAAAAAGCGGATCATAAAATATTAAATTCGGCCCTGCAATTGCAGCACGAGTACCCCGAACGCAAAGTAATATTAGTAACCAAAGACATAAACCTGCGGCTGAAAGCCCGGGCTTTAAACTTAACCGCCGAAGATTACGAAACCGGTAAGGTACAAAACGTAAACAACCTGTACACCGGCAACGATGTGCTGGAAGATGTGTCGCCGGACGCCATTGACCAGTTATATGACTTTGGCACCTGTGATAGCCAGGCCGTGCTGGATCAGCCTCCTACCGACAACCACTACTTTGTACTGAAAAGCTATAAAAACTCGGTGCTGGCTTATTACAATCCGGCGCAGCGCAAAATAGAAAAGGTAGATAAATTAATGGCCTACGGCATAAAACCCCGCAGTGCCGAACAAACCTTTGCCTTACACGCCATTCTGAACCCCAACATTAAACTGGTTTCAGTGCAGGGCATGGCTGGTACCGGTAAAACCTTACTTACTTTGGCCGGAGCCTTGGAACAACGCCGGGAATACAAGCAAATTTACCTGGCCCGCCCCATTGTGCCCTTAAGCAACAAAGACATTGGCTATTTGCCCGGCGATGTTAAATCTAAGCTGAACCCCTACATGGAGCCCTTGTGGGATAACCTTAAATTTATTCAGAACCAGTTTCCGGAAACCAGCAAAGAACACCAGAAAATTAAAGAACTGGTAGAGCAGGAAAAATTAATGATTACGCCTTTGGCTTATATCAGAGGCCGCAGCTTATCAAATATATTTTTTATTGTAGACGAGGCCCAAAACCTAACACCCCACGAAATTAAAACCATTATTTCGCGGGCCGGCGAAAATACCAAAATTGTTTTTACCGGCGATATTTACCAGATAGATACACCTTACCTCGATACCCAAAGCAACGGTTTATCTTACCTGATTGATAAAGCCAAAGATCATCCCTTATACGCCCATATTACTTTACTTAAAGGCGAGCGCTCTGAACTAGCCAACCTGGCCAACGAGCTTTTATAAATTTTGATATTTGTAATTCCATACAAAGTCAGCCGCCGGCTGACTTTTTTTATGCCCGGGCCAGAACCGGCAAATAACGTTCTTTAAGAATATTGAGGTGGTGTAATTCGTGGCCGGCGGTTAATATTACAAAAGCTTTAGCCGACACCGCATTGTTGTTGGCTGTGCCTACACGCTCCAGCATTTCTGGCGTTAAGGTCCGGAAAAAAGCTAAAGTAGCGCTCCGTTGCAGTTGATAATCGGCGAGCAAATCGGTTAAGGTTCGGGCGTTAAAGTTGGCCGTTTGCACGTATAGGTTTTCATCGAAGCCAGGCAAGGATTGGGTTTCGCCGCGGCTGATGCACAAGCAACGGTACAGAAAAACCTTTTCGGTATCGAGCAAATGTCCAATTACCTCTTTAACCGACCATTTACCCGGGGCATAACCCTTTTCAGCTTCCGCTTCCGATAAATGGCCAACCAAAATATTGAGTTCAGCTGGTTGCGCCTGCAATAATTCAAAAATATCGGTGTCGGGTAAGATCTGTATGTACCGGTCAAAATAAGCCGGGTACGGTCCGGGCTGATTTTTAGTAAGCATAGTTTTTATGTTTAGTTTAAGTCAAATATAATAAATCCGGCAATATCTTAAACAGCCTGGTAAACGTATAGCCAGCGTATTCCTTAATCAAACTAAAAAATTAACTATATGGCTAGCCTGGCAGAAAGAGGATTAAAATTATCGAAGCACGCTTTGTTTTCATTTTTAACGCAAAAAGCCGGTAGGTTAATCGGTCGGCCGGCAAAATTAGCTTTAATGTTAAATGATGCTTACCACAAACTCATTGATGTACAAAGCGAAAAGTCGGGATTTACCCAAATCCGGGAAGTTATGTTCACCTTTATCCGGTTGGTGCGCAGCTATATTCAGGGCAGTTACCGGCAGGTAGCCACCAAATCGATGATTGCCGGCGTAGCTACTTTGCTGTATTTAATTTTCCCGATTGATATAATTCCGGATTTTATTCCGGTGTTAGGCTACGCCGATGATATTAGCTTAATGGCCTGGTTTATAAAATCTTTCCAGGAAGAACTTAGCAAGTACAAAGAATGGGAACAAACCCAGGGCATTATGCCTACCTAAGCTTTAGATATAGCAAAAGAATGGGTGGTAATAACACCCATTCTTTAACTGCTTTTAAGATTAAGTTTCTGCTAGAACCTAATATTAACTGACCTTAACTGCTTTTAGCATATTTTATTTAAGCTAATAAATTGTTAGTCTTTTTCTGACAGGAGTTATCCAGTAGCCTTTGTACCTTTGCGGCTGATGAACTCCGGAAAAGTAATAAGTATATTGGGCTGCGGTTGGCTGGGCTTACCTTTGGCGCAAAAATTAATAAAAGCTGGTTACCAGGTTAAAGGCTCTACTACCACACCAGCTAAAGAAGAACTGCTTGCGGCTGAAGGCATATCTCCATTCCTGATAGATTTAAAGCTAAACCCACCTGCGCTAACTTTACAATCTTTTTTAACGGCTAATTATTTGGTGGTGGCTTTTCCGCCGGGCCTGCGCGCCGGACAAGGCGAAAACTTTTTACAACAAATTAATTCTTTAGCTCAGTCCTTAGAATCGCAACCGGCATTACGGGTTTTATTTATTAGTTCTACTTCGGTTTACCCCGATTTAAATAAAACTTTTTACGCCGACGAAGATCTAAGTGAATATCTACAAAATAATGTATTGCTGCAGGCCGAAAACAAGCTAAAGGCGGTCAATGCCCATACTACTGTTTTGCGGTTTGGCGGTTTAGTTGGCGGCACCCGACAACCGGGCCGGTTTTTAGCTGCCAAACAAAATGTATCTAACCCAGATGCGCCGGTAAACCTTATTCACCTCAACGATTGCCTGGAGTTGATTACAGAAATTATAAGTCAGGGTTGTTGGGGAAAAACCTACAATGGTTGCGCCGATAAGCACCCCACGCGCCAGGAATTTTATACGGCGGCGGCTAATAAATTAAATTTACCCCCACCCGCATTTGCCCCACCAACTCCCGAGGCGGCTTATAAAATTATTAGCAGCGAAAAAATAAAAAAAGATTTGGCTTACAGATTTATTCACCCGGACCCAATGTTATTTATTTAACCAAGAACCTCCATGCCGGAAATAAATAATAAAGTAGCCATAATCGGCGGCGGTGCCGCCGGTTTTTTTGCCGCCATTACCTGTGCTGAACACAATCCAGATTTACAAGTTTACCTGTTCGAGAAAACAAATAAGCTTTTAGCCAAAGTTCGGGTATCGGGTGGCGGCCGGTGCAATGTAACCCACGCCTGCTTCTCGCCGGCAGAATTAATAAAATTTTATCCCCGGGGCGGTAAATTTCTGAAACCAGGTTTTAAATTATTTGGTGCAACTAATACAGTAGACTGGTTCGCTAAACGGGGTGTTAAACTTAAAACCGAACCCGATGGCCGCATGTTTCCGGTTACCAATGATTCCGGCACAGTGGTAAATTGCCTGTTGCAGCAAGCCCAGAAATCAGGTATCATCATAAAACAAAACACCGCTGTTAATGCCATACAACCACTTCCCCAAGGCGGCTATATGCTTTCTTTACCCCAAGAACAACGTTTAGCGGTAAGCCAGGTGGTAATAAGTACGGGCGGCAACCCCAAATACGAAAGTTACAGTTGGCTGGAGCAGCTTGGCTACCTTATAAATAAGCCGGTACCTTCTTTGTTTACTTTTAACGTACCCACCTCGCCGTTTAAAGAGTTGGCGGGCGTAGCGGTAAACCAGGCTAAAGTTAAAATTGCCGGTCAGAACCTGGAAAATGAAGGTCCTTTTTTAATTACGCATTGGGGTTTTAGCGGACCGGCCGTGCTTAAATTATCGGCTTGGGCGGCCCGTACGTTGCACGATTTGAGTTACCAGTTTCAGATGTTGGTAAACTGGGTGCCGGAATTTACTGAAGATACTTTACGGAACGAATTAACTGCCTACCGGCAAAAATTCCCAAAACGACAAGTAGCAGGCCATCCTTTATTTAATTTACCCCAGCGCCTCTGGAAAGCCAAGGTAGCTTTAGCCGCCATACCCGAAACCACTATTTGGGCCGAACTGCCAGCTAAAAACCAGAATAAATTACTTGAACAATTATTGCGGGCACCATTTGCGGTACAAGGTAAAACCACTTTTAAAGAAGAATTTGTTACCTGTGGCGGCATTACTTTAGAGCAAATAAACCCACTCACTTTTGAAAGCAAGCTGCACCCAGGCCTGTATTTTGCCGGCGAAGTATTAGATATAGACGGTGTTACCGGTGGTTTTAATTTTCAGGCCGCCTGGACGGCCGGCTTCCTGGCTGGTAAAGCCATGGCCAACAAAAGCACGAAAAATCAAGCCCTACAGAATGAATTATAATAATTAAAATATAGTAGAACAAAATCTTCTTTCCGGTAGTAAAATAATCCAGAACATAAAATGTGTCATTAGTCACTATAAACCTATGGAAAGAAATAACGAATTTGTATCAGTGGTTAGTCACCTGATAGAACGGTGTAAAGATGGTCAGAAAGGTTATCAGCACGCCTCGGAAGATATTCAGGATCAGGATCTAAAACAATTATTCCGGCAATACGCGGTACAGCGCGATACCATGATTACAGAATTACAAGATTGCCTGCACACAATGGGCCAAACCCAGGACGAAAGCGGCTCGACCGAAGGTAAAATTCACCGCACCTGGATGGATTTATCGTCGGCTTTGTTATCTAAAGATCGTCAGCAGGTTTTAAACGAATGCGAACGCGGCGAAGACTATGCCGTAGCTGCTTACGATAAAGCTTTAAAAGCTGATTTGCCGGGTGAACTAAAAACCATTGTGCAGAAACAATATCAGCAGGTAAAACAAGCCCACGATACTATCCGGGATCTTCGTGACCAAGGCAAGAAATCTTAGTCAGGTAAAATATATTAAATAAAAAAGGAGCTCTTGGGCTCCTTTTTTATTTAATAGAAAATGAGTTTTTAACTGTCTCCTGCGGAATAATTTACGGACTACGGGTAGATTGAATATGATTCTGTTTTTCTAATTCTTTTTGCACCGCTTCATCATTATTTCTCAATTCTGGGCTATTCATCGGGCTGGCGGGTGGCCGTTCATCACCAAATAACACGCCCCATTGTTTCAAATTGTCGGTCCGGTCGAATACTACTTTTAAAACAGCAATTATGGGCAGCGATAAAAACATACCAGCAATACCAGCTAGCTCACCACCAATTAAAACACCTACTATAGTAGCTAAGGCATTAATTTTAACTTTAGAGCCTACAATGCGGGGCATTAAAATATTATTATCTAAAAACTGAGCCGCTGCAATTGTACCCAAAACCGTGAAAATGGGTCCTAAGTTGGGCGATGAAGCCAAGGTTAACAAAACGCCGATAATATTGCCGATTAAGGCCCCCACGTAAGGAATTAAATTAAGCAAGGCAAATATTACCCCAATCAGCAAGGCATGTTTAATTCCGATAATCAGAAGGGCACCGCCTACCAAAACGGTCATGTACGACACCTGAATGAGCAAACCAATGAGGTAACTTTTAATAATTATTTCGGTTTCGGATAAGGCGGCTTTTACCCGTTGGTTGCTTTTTTCCGGAAACCATAAAAACACGAAGCGCAGTAATAAATTTTTGTAGAACAGAATCAGGAAAGTATAGATAGGTAAAAGGCCCACAAATACCAGAACCGATGTAACCGAACCGGCAGCGCCACCCAATAAATTTACCCCGTAACTTAAAATTTTATTGCTTTGTTCGTTTATAAACTGCAGTTGTTCAGTTGTTGAGAATTTGGTTTTAGAGTTTACCCAACCGCTTAATGCATTCAGGTGCAGGGTTACATTTTTCCGGATGGTAGGTAAATCGGCCACCAACTGCCCCACTTGCGCCGAAAAAAACCATACGATTAAGCCAAAGGTTACCAGCATGATTAAAATGCTGAGCGCAATAGCCAGTACTTCGGGAAAATGCTTGCGCCGAAAAAAACGATAAAGCGGCAGCAACACAATACTTACAAAGAACGCCATAAGTATGGGGGCAATTACGCCTTTGCCTACCACCAGGATCCAACCCAGAAAAAATAAACCAATCAATTCAATTGACCGCCGAACAGTAATGGGCATTCCTTTCATAAAAGTTGCGTTAAAAGCAGCGTTTAAATATTATTTACAAAAAAAGGTGTAGCATCAAGTAAAAACCACCTGGTATTTACTTATCTGCCCACCTTTTAATTTAGTTTATTTAGAAATTTACTTTTTAATTTTCAGGAAGTTATTCAGATTAAACTTTGCAGTTATAAACCTTTAATCCAGTTCTTTACGTCCTGGGCCGTTTTACCTATGCGGTCGCCTATTTTTCCAAACCATTCTTCCTGTTTGCCTTCGGCATATTCCATGTCGTCGTCGGTTAAATCGGCGTATTGTTGCCTGATTTTACCTTTAGTTTCGGTCCAATTACTACGGGCTCTGAGTTCTAATGCATCATTATCAAAGTCGCGGCCAGTATAGTTGTCGTTGTTATAATTATCGTTGTTCATAGCTTTATTTTTTTAATTATACTATTTCTAACGAGCCCTAAAAATTTAAGTTTAAAATACTTAGACTCTGTTTTCGGGCAATAAAAGCAAGTAAGTTAAACAAAAACAACCTTTTACATAGGGCTTAATACGTATGTATGTAGCTATACTTAATCATGTAAAGGCCTAAAAAAACCTGCTCGTGAGCAGGTTTTTTTAGGCTAAAATTATTTACCACCAGTTACGGTCGTTATGATGCCGGTTTTGGTCAAAATCGTGCCGGTCGTCCATTTGCCGGCGGCGGGCGGCTTCTTCATCGCCAAACCACGACTTTACTTCGTCGCCAGCGCGGTCTAAAAAGCCCCGGTCCTGTTCGTTGTAGTTTCTGTTATTTTGATAATCCTGGTTCCAGGAGTTGTTCCGGAAACGGTTGTTCTCGTGTGATTGCCAATTTTGATTATTTTTGCTGAACCGGTCTGGGTTGTTGTAACGGCCCGACTGGTAATGATGCTGGTTGTTCCAATCGTTGTTGTTTAATCTATTATAGCTGTTGCCATAACGGCGATTTTCCTGATTGTCAGAATAATTATCTAAATCGCGGTACTGGTTATTATTGCGGGAACCATAATTATCGCTGTAAGGATAATTATGCCGGCTATCTTGCTGCTCGAAGTTATTGTAGACACCGCGGTTCTGGTCGTAGTTTTGCCGGTAAGCTGGCGGCGAAAAATATCCGGATTCCATATGGGGGCGGCTATTCTGTTCGTCGTAATCAAAATTATTACGCATGTTATTATATCCGGCGTAATTGTTTTCGTAAGGCTGATTATTACGGTTAGCGTTCATGTTTTGGAAGCGATCGTTGTTATGCTCGCGATAGTACATCCCTTGGTTCTCCCAAGCATCGTTTTCATGTTCGTTACGCATACTTCAATAATTTAAAGGTGAAACAACAGATTCATTCTTTACAATTATACTAATATACGTACCAAAATTTGGTTAGTTTATTTCTGGTAGCGGCTAAAAACCTCCTCCTGATTGCAAATTCCGCAAATATTGTTATAAAATTAAATCCCCAATCAACTAAGCTACTTCCAAAATATTCCTGCTTTAAATACCGCAACACACCTGGTGTTGAGCTAATTTTAAGATTGCAGCAGATGTTTCTTTTTTGCATTTCGGAACGCAATGCGAATTTTTTCAGTTATTTTTACCTGAAATATGGCAAGCCGTCTTATCGCTGCGCCGCCAGGCGGAGAGGAAAGTCCGGGCAACACAGAGCATCCTACTTCCTAACGGGAAGGGTCTTTTCGGGGAACGGAAAAGATACAGCCAGTGCCACAGAAAATTACCGCCTTTCTTAATTTCTGATTAAAAAAGGTAAGGGTGAAAAGGTGCGGTAAGAGCGCACCAGTACGTTCGGCGACGGCGTAGCTGGGTAAACCTTAGGAGTTGAAAGACCAAATAGGTTCCGGAAGTGGAGTTGCTCGCTTCCAGGTAATTTCGGTTACCGGCCGGAATGGGTAGGTTGATGGAGCCCATGCGTGAGGATGGGCCTAGATAAATGATAAGAACTGCAATTTTAATTGCAGAACAGAACCCGGCTTACAGGCTTGCTATATTTTATTTTTTCTGAAGCCACTTCCTAAATAAAAACTTCTACTCTATTTACTACGTCTATTCAATTATTTTTTAAACTTGTACTTCCTATTATCTGTACCGGCAATTAAAATAGCCTTTTGTGCACTAATAATTAAGTATAAATCAACCCCAGTATACCAAAAGTTTTAATATTTATTAAGCTGCTGGTAAAAAGAACAAATGAAAAAACAACAGAATGCCTAAAATATTAATCATAGACGATGAGCGGGCCATCCGGAGTACGCTGAAAGAAATATTAGAGTACGAAAACTATACCGTAGACCAAGCTGAAAATGGTGAAATCGGGTTGGATTTACTCTCTAAGAGCAAGTATGACGTAGTGTTGTGCGATATAAAAATGCCCAAAATAGATGGTTTAGAAGTATTAAACCGGGCCCGCGAGTTTGTACCCGATACACCGTTTATCATGATTTCGGCGCACGGCACCATTGATACGGCAGTGGAAGCAACCAAAAAAGGCGCCTACGATTTTTTACAAAAACCACCCGATTTAAACCGCCTGCTCATAACGGTCCGGAACGCCATTGATAAAATTAATCTGGTTACCGAAACCAAAAAGCTTAAAAAGAAAATATCAAAAAATTACGAAATGGTGGGCAACTCGCCGGCGCTTGAAAAAGTAAGGCGGGCCATAGAAAAAGTAGCTAAAACCGATGCCCGCGTGCTGGTAACCGGCCCCAATGGTGCCGGTAAAGAAATGGTCGCGCGTATGTTGCATGAACAAAGCAGCCGGGCCGATGGACCTTTGGTAGAGGTAAACTGCGCCGCCATTCCCAGCGAATTAATTGAGAGCGAATTATTTGGCCACGAAAAAGGCTCTTTTACTTCGGCGGTAAAGCAACGCATTGGCAAGTTTGAGCAAGCCAATGGTGGTACGCTTTTCCTCGACGAAATTGGTGATATGAGCTTATCGGCGCAGGCTAAGGTTTTAAGAGCTTTACAAGAAAACAAAATTACCCGGGTGGGCGGCGAAAAAGAAATATCGGTTGATGTACGCGTGGTAGCCGCCACAAATAAAGACTTAATTAAAGAAATTGAAGAAAAGAACTTCCGGGAAGACCTTTACCACCGTTTGGGCGTAATCCTGATTCACGTGCCGCCTCTAAACGAACGCCGCGAAGATATTCCGGATTTGGTTAAAAAATTCCTGAACGATATTGCCAACGATTACGGCAATAAACCTAAAACCATTACCCCTGAAGCCACTGCTTTCTTGCAAACCCTGGATTGGCGCGGTAATATCCGGCAGTTGCGCAATGTGGTAGAGCGGCTGGTAATCATGAGCGACGAGGTAATTACCGAAGAAGACGCCAAAGCTTTTGCTTTACCTGCAACGGCTTAATCAACATATTTCATAATCAATCCTAAAAGGCTGGTAACTAAAAAATTACCAGCCTTTTTATTTTGAATACTTCAAGTTATTGTAGTTAAATATATTTTAGGTGTTTAGCTAGCAGATGATTGATTAATCCTGATGCTTTTCTTTTCCTGACAAGTTAAACTAAACTCAGGCTACAACTTAATAAATAATTACAAACCAATAACTTAACTCACCAATAAATTACAACCTCTTATATCGGAGTTATCAAAACGGCCTAAAACTTCAAATGATTCATCGGGGTAAAGCTTGCCAATATCTTTGGTTTCCAAAAAGGCACAGGAGTCGATGTTAGCTAAATCCATCACGTTTATACCACCGGTCGTGCGTTGGCTATTTAAATCAAAAGGGTCGTTTAAGTCGCGCAAAAATATCTTTAAAGTAGGCGACGGTTTAAAAATGCCCTGGCCTTTGGAGTAAGCCTGCGAGAGCAGTTCGGTCATGCCGTACTCCGAATGAATACTATTTACGCCAAAAGCGGCAGCTAATTGCGCGTGCAGCTCTTCCCGGATCATTTCTTTACGCCGGCCTTTCATCCCTCCTGTTTCCATTATAATCAGGTCCGATATACTATCGGGTTTAACCGTCTCGGCCAGATCTAGTAAGGCGTAGCTAACACCTACCAATATTATTTTTTTCGGGGTTTTGCGGGCCGCGACAATGGCGAGCTTTAAATCTTCAAAATTATGCAGGTAAAACCCCGGTAAATTTTGTCCCGATTGTTGAATAAAATAATCCATCATGGCCACCAAAGAAGATTGCCCTTGTTCTAAGTAAGAGGGTAACAAAGCCAGAAAAATATAATCGGTAAGCGGGCCATAATACCGCTCAAATATTAGCCGGGCATTTTCTTTGTAAAAAGCATCGGTGGGTAAATAATGCTGGCTACGCGTTTGCTGGGTAGTACCGCTGCTTTGGTATACCACCTGGGCCGTAAAACTGCCGGTGGTAACCCGGTGGCTTTTAAAAAACTCGATGGGCAGAAAAGGTATTTGTTTTACCCCTTTTATAGCCGCTGTTTTTACTCCCAAATAATCTATATATTGCCGGTAAACCGTGTTCTGGCTGGCCTGGTGCCGAAACAAATCTAAGGCATACAGTGGCCACTCCGCTGGCTTTAAATTAAATAACCTTTTTTTGAAATCTGAATTCGTAAACATTTCAAAATTACCATATAACAATTAACCCGTTCAATCGTTAGCAATAGTAAAATTACTTTCATTTATTTTTAATTTTAATGAAAAGTTATCTACATCTTAAAATCTTGGGTTTAGTTGGTTTGCTGGCCTTATTTTATAGCTGCCAGAAACCGCCTAAATACGACAATACACCGCATATTGATTTCCAGAATGTGGAGGTTTATTCTAGCCTGGAAAATGGCGTTAAAAAAGATTCGCTTATACTGGTTACCCGCTTCGAAGATGGCGATGGCGATTTGGGGCTGAGCGATGCCGATGTAAAATCGCCGCCTTACAACGACGCCAAAACCGATAACGGTCTGAATTATTTCGTAGAGTTTCTGATTAAGAAGAACGGGGTATTCCAGACGTTAACTTTTCCGGTGGGTTTTACTTTTAACGGCCGGTTTTTTAGGTTAGCGCCCGATGGCCGGATAGGCCCTATTGAAGGTGATTTGCGCTACAGCATTGTAATCCGGAACAATAACCCGTTGGTAAAACAAGGTGATATTCTTAAATTTAGGGTTTGGATACGGGACCGGGCTTTTAACCGAAGCAATACAGTAGAATCGGAAGAAGTTACTTTGTTTAAATAATTTATTTACAACGCACTATAAACAAGAGCGGGCCGGTAAATTTTACCAGCCCGCTCTTGTTTGGTAGTATTAAGATTTTAATAAATGGCCGGATATTTAGCCGGATCGGCTTCGTGCATTATTTCGTAAACGGCATCAAAAATATCTTCAGTGTTGGGTTTAGAAAAATAATCTCCATCCGAGGAATAAGAAGGCCGGTGTTCGTGCGCCGATACGGTACGGGGCTGCGAATCGAGCCACCGGTAAGCTTCCTGCTCTTCCAGCACTTTTTGCATCATAAAGGCAGTACCTCCACCCGGTACATCTTCGTCGGTAAATATTACCCGGTGCGTTTTCCGGATAGAATCTACAATCATCTGGTTAATATCAAATGGCAAAAGCGACTGTACGTCAATCACTTCGCAGTGAATATCAAACTCTTCTAACTGGCGGGCAGCTTCCATTACCACCCGACACATAGACCCGTAGGTTACCAAAGTAATATCGCTGCCGGTTTTTAATATTTCGGGTACGCCTAATGGCACGGTAAACTCCCCAATATTAGTCGGGATTTTTTCTTTTAAGCGATAACCATTCAGACTCTCGATAACCAAGGCCGGGTCATCGCCTTTAAACAAAGCATTGTAAAAACCGGCCGCCTGGGTCATGTCGCGGGGAACCAAAATATGCATGCCCCGCAGGCTGCTCAGGCAAAGCGCAATCGGCGAACCTGAGTGCCAGACTCCTTCCAGCCGATGCCCCCGGGTCCGGATAATTACCGGTGCTTTCTGTCCGCCTTTGGTCCGGTACTGCAAACAAGCTAAATCATCGGATAATATCTGAATGGCATACAGCAAATAATCGAGGTACTGAATTTCGGCGATTGGCCGCAGCCCCCGCAACGCAGCACCTATGCCCTGCCCTACAATTGTACATTCACGAATGCCGGTATCCGTTACCCGCATTTCGCCGTATTTATCTTGTAATCCGGCAAAAGCCTGGTTTACATCGCCAATTTTTCCAACATCTTCCCCAATGGCAAAGATACGCACATCACGGGCCAGCGCCGCATCAAAACAAGCCTGCAGTACTTCCCGACCATCAACCAAAGGCGTTTCCGGCGAAAATATTGGTTTTACTTCCGGTACCAGCAACGGCGATTCATCGGATTGGCTGATGATGTACGAATTGTAACGCTCGGCATTTTCGCCGGTTACTTTCTCTAACCATCCAATTAATTCTTTTTTGGCAGGATTTCTTTCTTTCCGGATGAAACGCAAAGTTTTTTTAACTGCTTTGATGGCATCGTAGCGGTTAGGGGTAACCGTTTTTTGCAATTCCTGCACTATTTCGGTCAACCGACTGGTAAATTCGCCGGTACTTTGCGCAATAACCTGGTTTAATATAACCAGAGCTTCATCCTGATCGGCTTTAATTTCGTTTATGTACGCCGCCCAAGCTTCGTTACGGGCTAAGCGTACTGTTTCTTTGGCTTCGGCTTCTAAAGCATTTAAAGCATCGGAGGTAGCATATTCGTTGGCCAGAATCCACTCGCGCATTTTCCGGATACAATCGTATTCATCTTCCCAGGCCAGTCGTTCTTTAGATTTATACCGCTCGTGCGAACCCGAAGTGGAGTGGCCTTGTGGCTGGGTCATTTCCTCTACGTGAATTAAAACCGGCACATGTTCTTCGCGGCAAATGGGCACCGCTTTGGCATAAACATCGAGCAATCCTTCGTAGTCCCAGCCTTTTACTTTAAATATTTCGTAGCCCGGTTCGCCGGGGCTATTCCGCTGAAAACCCGATAAAACTTCCGAAATACTGCCTTTGGTAGTCTGATATTCAGAAGGCACCGAAATACCATAACCATCGTCCCAGATAGATACCAGCATAGGTATTTGCAGTACACCGGCCGCATTTATGGCTTCAAAAAAAGGCCCTTCGGAGGTAGAGGCATTCCCAATGGTACCAAAAGCCACTTCGTTGCCGTTCACCGAAAAATCGGTCATGCTTTTTAAATCCGGATTATGGCGGTACAGTTTAGAGGCATAGGCCAAACCCACCAAACGGGGCATTTGGGCGGCAGTTGGCGAAATATCAGCACTTGAGTTTTTACTTTGGGCTAAATTATTCCATTTACCATCTTCGTCGAGTAAACGGGTTCCAAAATGACCAGTCATGCAACGACCGGCAGTAGCTGGCTCGGCTTTCTCATCGGCGTGAGCGTAAAGTTGGGCAAAAAATTGGTGGAGCGTTAGTTCTCCAATGGCCAACATAAACGTTTGATCGCGATAGTAACCAGAACGAAAATCGCCGGGCAGAAAATATTTGGCCATAGCCAACTGAGCTACCTCTTTGCCGTCACCAAATATGCCAAATTTAGCTTTCCCCATGAAAACTTCTTTGCGGCCCACCAGGCTGGCTTGCCGGCTTTCGCAGGCAATGCGGTAATCTCTTAATATTTCTTCTCTGCTAAGCTTTTGTGTTCTTACCAGTTGTGTTATATGCATGTTTTAATCTATAAGTATTTTGGATAAATTCTATACAATATTAAGCAAAACCCTTCTTTTATCAAACTTCTGGCCTTTAGCATCCGTTCTGCTTAAAATAAGGCAATAATTGAACTTGTTTTTTAGAGAATTTATTTATATTTGTGTGTACACATATTTCTTAAGAAAATTATTCTTTACCAATAATGAAAAAATCACTGCTATTTATCCTTTGTTTGAGTTTTGTAATGCTGGCTAACCAGCTTTATGCTCAAGGCACGCTTACGTTCCAAAAAGAAACGCACGATTTTGGTAAAATTGCCCAGGGAACTCCGGCCGCTCACGAATTTACTTTTAAAAATACCGGTAACCAACCGGTAGTTATTTCTAATGTTCAGGCCTCTTGTGGCTGTACTACGCCAGAATGGACAAAAACCCCGGTTTTACCCGGCAAAACTGGTTTTATTAAAGCCTCTTACAACGCGGCAACTATGGGTGTTTTTAACAAAAGCATTACTATTACATCAAACGCAACTAACGCAACTCAGGTTTTATACATAAAAGGTACAGTGGTAGATAAAGCTGAAATTAAAGCTTCTTACACGCCCGAGCAAAAAGCGCAATCGCCGCGTGTAACTTTAACCAAGTCGGCTTATGAGTTGGGTAAGCTGGAAAGCGGTCAAAAAGGACTGGCCAAAGTAACTGTTAAAAACACCGGAAAACAGGATTTAACCATTACGGGTATTCAGTCGGCCTGCAACTGTGTAACCTATAAAAACACGGCTCAAAAAATTAAGCCCGGAAGTGAATCAATTGTGGAACTAACTTATATGCCCCGGGTGTTAGGAGAACAAATAGAAGAAGTTAAAATAGCTTCTAACGATATTATAACGCCGGAAGTAAAGGTAAACTTAAAGGCGAAGGTAGTGCAGAGTTTATCTGCTCAAAGTGTCTTAAAAGAGAACAGTACAGCTGTTCCATTTAAATAGATTTTTTCATAGTTTTATTTTGACTAATGGCAGTGATATTATCGCTGCCTTTTTTTATTTATACCCTAATCTGTAAATACATTTTTTAGTACTTGTTTGAATATTCGCATCACACGAACGCCGCTCAAAAAATAATGCCTCTTTTCAGAACGCATCTATCCCCTGCGCCATCGTTATTTTCTTAAAATAAACTGTTTAATAGTTAAGAAGCAGGCAAATTCCTTATCAACCATTTTGTTCCTCGGGTTAATATCTCATAATGCTGTAAAAACTCGTAAGGTGTTGTATATTTGCCGTCGAAATAGCAATCAAATCAGAATTTAAATGGTTATAGGTGTTCCTAAAGAAATAAAAAATAATGAAAACCGGGTTGCCTTAACTCCGGGCGGTGTAGCCGAATTGGTACAACAAGGACATACTGTTTATGTGCAAGCCAGTGCCGGCTTGGGAAGTGGCTTTAAAGATAGCGAATATACCACTGCCGGTGCCACCATACTGGCCACAATTGAAGAGGTATACGGCATTGCCGAAATGATTGTAAAGGTAAAAGAACCAATTGCGCAGGAGTACCCGCTCATTAAGGAAGATCAGTTACTGTTTACGTATTTTCATTTTGCTTCGTCGGAAGAACTTACCCGTGCCATGATTGCGCGCCAAGCAATTTGTTTGGCCTACGAAACCGTAGAACGCCCCGATAGATCTTTGCCTTTATTAATCCCGATGTCGGAAGTAGCCGGTCGGATGGCGCCGCAGGAAGGCGCTAAATACCTGGAGAAACCTTTACAGGGCCGCGGTATTTTATTGGGCGGCGTACCCGGTGTAAAACCCGCGAGTGTATTGATACTGGGCGGTGGTGTGGTAGGTACCCAGGCGGCTAAAATTGCGGCTGGCTTAGGAGCCCACGTAACTATTATGGATATTAACCTGACCCGTTTGCGCGAGCTCGACGATATTATGCCAGCTAACGTAGATACCCAAATGTCGAGCGCTTATAATATTCGGGAAGCAATTAAATCGGCCGACTTAATTATTGGCGCAGTTTTAATTCCGGGTGCCAAAGCGCCGCACCTTATTACCCGCGACATGCTGAAAGACATGAAACCCGGTACAGTGCTGGTAGACGTGGCCGTAGACCAAGGCGGTTGTATTGAAACCTGTAAGCCTACAACACACGAAAATCCAACTTTTGTAATTGATGAGGTGGTGCATTACTGCGTGGCCAATATGCCCGGTGCGGTACCTTATACCTCTACCCTGGCGTTAACCAATGCTACTTTGCCCTACGTGATCCAGTTAGCGAATAAAGGCTGGAAAGGGGCTTGCTTAATTAACGAAGACTTGAAAAAAGGCTTAAATGTAGTTAAAGGGCAAGTGGTTTACAAAGGTGTTGCCGATGCCTGGGATTTAACTTTAACAGATGTTAACGAAGTCTTAGCGGCTGCATTATAAAATTCTATCTGGTAAATTTGCGGAAGCCTTTTGTTTTAAAACTTGGGGTCTCCGCAAACTTATTTTTACCATTACGATATTTAGTTTTACTTTATTTTTGCAGGCAAAAGCAGTTAGCAAAAATATGCTGGTTTAGCTTAAATCTTAACCGTATAATTATACCCAAGCCTTCGCTCCTATTCATTATTTCCGCCGACCTGTTGCATGTTTCATTATTCAGTTAAAATTACCGCCCGGCGAATAAGTGTTTTATTTTTATTTTACCTGGGGCTACGGCTGGCTTTCTACATTTTTAACCAGGATGCATTTGAAGCAGCCACACCCGGAAAAATATTCTTTTCCTTTTTGCACGGTCTCCGGTTCGATGCGGCTGCTTTACTTACGATAAACCTCCCGTTTATTGCCCTTTCCATTTTGCCCGGGCATTCTGTTTTATCAAATCAAAATTTCCAAAGGTTTGTAAAATATCTTTTTACGGCTGTAAATACCGCCTTCTTTTTTATCAACCTCCTGGATATTGAATATTTTAAATTTATCGGCCGCCGCACCAGCAACGAAATATTTACCATCACCCAGGATATAACCGACCAGGCCGGGCACCTGGCGGTTGATTATTGGTATATTATCTTCACTACCTTGTTGTTGGGCTTTTTGCTGTTTAAAGCCTTTCCACGGTACCAGCCCAAGCGCTCCGACGATATTGGGAACTGGGATATTTTACGGGTACTGGGTTTAATATTTACGGTGCTGGTTATGGTTATTGGCATACGAGGTGGCACACAATATAAACCCATAAAAGTATCGCATGCTTTTATACAGGAGCCGGCGGTTTTAGGTAATCTGGCACTCAACAGCACTTTTACCTTTATCCGGAGCTTAAACGGCCACAAATTGGCAAAAGCCAATTACTACCCCAGCCAGGAAGCAGCAGCTCAAAAATTAAATTTTAATCCCAACCAATATACAGCTGTGCCCGTCCCTGCCCGGTATGAGAATGTGGTAATAATTATTCTGGAAAGTTTTGCTTCTGAATATATTGGGTACGAAAATAAAGGCCAGGGTTATACCCCGTTCTTTGATTCACTGGCCCAGCAAGGCACTTATTTCCGGCACAATTACGCCAATGGCAAACGCTCGATTTTGGCCTTGCCTTCTATTCTGGCTGGGTTACCGGCGCTCATGGATGCGCCCATTATTTCGTCGGTTTACGAATCGAACCAAATATTTGGCTTAGGTTCTATTTTAGGACAAGCAGGTTACACCTCCTCTTTTTTTCATGGCGCCGCCAACGGCACCATGGGTTTTAATGCCTTTACCAAAAGTATTGACATTGACCGCTACTATGGGCTTGATGAGTACCCGGCTGCCTTAAAAGAACGCGATTACGATGGTTTATGGGGCATTATGGATGAACCTTACTTGCAATATGTAGCCGGAGAATTAAACCGGCAAGAACAACCTTTTGCCTCAACCATTTTTACCATTAGTTCGCACGACCCTTATTATATTCCGCCCCAGTACAAAGGTAAATTCCCGCAGGGGAATTTGCCCATACATGAAACCATTGGCTACACCGATTATGCTTTAAGCAAATTCTTTCGCACCATTGCCAAAGAACCTTGGTACCCCCATACTTTATTTGTGCTCACCGGCGACCATACGCATAAAACCAGTCGGGCGGATTACAAAAACCAGGTGGCCATGCACAAAGTACCGCTGCTGTTTTTTCATCCGCAGAAAAAATTTCCGGACTACAATGCAAACAAAATAAGTCAACACGCCGATATTTTACCTACTTTAATCGATTACTTAGCTATCCCTACAAATAAATTATTACCGTTTGGCCAATCTTTGCTGGACCGCAATGCTCCGGGCAAAGCCGTATACTTTCTGGAGGGAGTAGCTACCTTGCTGCACCAGGATTATATTACCCAACTCTATCCGGATAATCAGGTTAAATTTTACGGCTACCAGGCACACGGGCTTAAAAAAGTAAAATCGGTACCTAAAGGTTTGCAACAACAATACACCCAGGAATTAAAAGCGTATCTGCAATATTTTAACAACGGCCTGCTGGAAAATAATTTGTATTATTGGCTACCCAATACCGTTAAATCACAGGAGTTAAACGGGGCTAAAGTCCAGCCGACAAAGATAAATAGTCAGGTACCTGGGTAAGCGGCTGGTATTGCGATTTGGCAAAATCTACTTCCCAGCAATAATGCGCCAACCCGTTGGTTAAAACTACGTAACGTGCTTTTAATTTCTGGTTATAAACGCTGGCCTGCTTAACGGTATCGGCGGTAATGGGCACCTGCGCCGCTTTGCATTCTACTAACAACAATGGGTGCCCGGTGGGGGCATATACACATACATCGGTGCGTTTGGCAAGTTGGTTGTACCGGGTGCCGCGCTCTACCGACAGCAAACTTTTGGGGTAGTGCAGGTGTACAACTAAATAGTTAATAAAATGCTGCCTTACCCATTCTTCCGGGGTTAATATAATGTACTTCCGGCGGATTAAATCAAATATCAGTTGGTTATCGGCAGATTGTTTGAGTTTATAATCGTATGCGGGTAAATTAAGCTGCAGCATTTAGCAAAAGTAAAGAAAAACTACCGGCAAAAAATCTGTACGGTTTAAGAATAAATATTTAATATATCAACTTATGAAAACCAAAGATGAAATCGTAAAAAACTGGTTGCCCCGGTATACCGGCACGCCCTTAAACGAATTTGGGGAATATATTTTACTTACTAATTTTATTACCTACGTCATTTCTTTTTCGGAACGGTACAATGTAGAGATAAAAGGCATGGATAAACCCATGCAAACTGCCACCGCCGAAAATATTACCATTATTAATTTTGGAATGGGCAGCGCTGTAGCCGCTACCGTTATGGATTTATTATCGGCGCTAAAACCCAAAGCGGCTTTGTTTTTAGGCAAATGCGGTGGATTAAAAGATAAAGTAAAAGTGGGTGATATTATATTACCCATTGCAGCCATCCGGGGCGAAGGCACTTCTGATGATTACCTGCCCCCCGAAATACCCGCTTTGCCTTCTTTCCGGTTACAACGGGCGGTATCCTCTATAATTAAAAAATACGAACTCGATTACTGGACCGGTACGGTGTATACTACCAACCGCCGCGTTTGGGAACACGATGAAGAATTTAAAGAATATTTACGTAAAGTGCGGGTGTTGGGCATAGATATGGAAACAGCCACTATCTTTGTAGTAGGCTTTATTAATAATATTCCGCACGGGGCTTTATTACTGGTATCGGATAGTCCCATGACTCCTGAAGGCGTTAAAACGGCCGAAAGCGACTCGAAGGTAACTACCAGTTTTGTAGAAAAGCACCTGAATATTGGCATCGATGCCATGATAGAATTGCGCGACTCCGGCGAATCGGTTAAGCACTTACGCTATGAATAAAACGCAGGGCTTTAGTTGGCTGTTTTTTTGTTTTCTGATAATAAGTTGCCGCAACCAGGCGCCCGTAGATTTAATCATTTACAATGCCCAAGTATATACCGCCGACCCAGACTCTACGATAGCCGAAGCATTTGCGGTAAGTAAAGGTAAATTTATAGAAGTTGGCGGTTCGCGGTTTATCCGGAATAAATACAAAGGCAACCAGGAACTGGATTTAAACGGCAAAGCGGTTTACCCGGGCTTTATCGATGCCCACGCCCACTTTGTGGGTTACGCGCAAAATTTAATACAAGCCGATTTGGTAGGCACCAAATCTTTTGCCGAAGTAGTGCAGCGCCTGGTTGCCCACCGGCAAAAATACCCGGCAGCGCCTTGGTTATTGGGCCGGGGTTGGGACCAGAACGATTGGCCACTTCGCGAATTTCCGACCAATGACACCCTAAACCGCCTCTTTCCGGATGTACCGGTTTATATTACCCGTATAGACGGGCACGCGGCCCTAGCCAACCAAAAAGCCCTGTCTTTGGCGGGCGTAACGGTTCATTCTAAAGTTTCGGGCGGAATAGTTCAGCAGGAAAACGGCCAATTAACGGGTATTCTGGTTGATAATGCCGAAGAACTGGTGGCACGTAAAATTCCCCAATTAGCCCATAACCAAATGGTAGATTTATTGCTGGCGGCGCAGGAAAACCTGTTCCGGGTAGGCATTACCAGCCTGGCTGATGCCGGCCTGGAAAAACCATCCATAGATTTACTAGATTCTTTGCAAAAGGCAAAAGCCCTTAAACTTCGGGTGTATGCCATGCTTAGCCCGTCGGAGGTAAATAAAAATTATTATTATAAAAACGGCCCTTACCAAACGCCTTACCTGCACGTACGCTCTTTTAAAGTATACGCCGATGGGGCTTTGGGCTCGCGCGGTGCCTGTTTGCTGCACCCTTACCACGATAAACCCGACCAAACCGGATTTTTGCTGCAAAACCAAACTTATTACCGCCAACTGGCAGAACAGCTAAATCAGTTAGGCTTCCAGATGAATACCCACGCCATCGGCGACTCAGCGAACCGCTTAATTTTAAATATTTATGGCGATGTGTTAAAAGGACCTAATGATAAGCGTTGGCGGATAGAACACGCACAGGTCGTAAATCCGGATGATGTACCTAAGTTTGGTAAGTTTAACGTCCTGCCGTCGGTGCAGCCTACCCACGCCACTTCAGATATGTACTGGGCCGGCGAGCGTTTAGGTTCTGAGCGCCTCTCCCACGCGTATGCCTATAAGGCTTTATTTAATCAAAATAATTTAATCCCGTTGGGCAGCGACTTTCCGGTAGAAGACATAAACCCTTTATATGGTTTTCATGCGGCAGTAGCCCGGCAAGATGCCCAGAACTACCCGCCCCAAGGATTTAATAAAAATAATGCCCTTACCCGTATCCAGACTTTAATGGGCATAACACAATGGGCAGCTTACGCCAACTTCGAAGAAAAAGTAAAGGGCAGCATCCAAAAAGATAAATACGCCGATTTTGTGGTTTTAGCAGAAGATATCATGACGGCTCCTTTGCCCCAAATAAGAAACGTAAAAGTACTACGCACCTACTCCAACGGGCAATTAGTTTACCAGCAGAAACAGCCTAATGAGAAATAAATTTTAAAACCGGAATTAGCCCAATAAATAATAGAATAAAAATTATACCCAAATTGTTTGGGTCCCGGAAAAACAGAATACCTACCAGAACGTTACCAACTGCGCAAATGCCCGCCTAGCCAGCGTAACCCATACCCTGCATTACGGATAATTACTGCGCTTCAGGAACAAGAATTTTATTGGGGTCTGATTTTCTTTCTTTAATGGTAAGCAGGCAAATAAAACCCAGAATAAAAAAAGTAATCAGGGCTAAAACACTATTGCGCATTGAACCCGTAACCTGGGCAATAACTCCGTAAGCAAAGGTGCCCAGAATAATGGCCATCTTTTCGGTAATGTCATAAAAACTAAAGAAAGAGGCGGTGTCTTTAGTGTCGGGCGGAATAAGCTTGCTATACGTTGACCGCGACATAGACTGAATACCGCCCATTACCAACCC
This sequence comes from Adhaeribacter sp., assembly GCF_057359045.1. Taxonomy (NCBI): domain Bacteria; kingdom Pseudomonadati; phylum Bacteroidota; class Cytophagia; order Cytophagales; family Hymenobacteraceae; genus Adhaeribacter; species Adhaeribacter sp. The sequence goes on along the minus strand of NZ_JBMQUD010000022.1, from coordinate 19,878 downwards.
CACTACCGCCGCCAGAATATAGAAGGGCACTTCTGAATATATAAAATAGGCCCCAATACAAATGCCAATCCAAATAAGAACAGCCACCGCCAGGGTTTTGATGTTACCAATACTTTCGGATAAACGCGCAAAACCAAACGCCCCCGCAATAGCTACTAATTGCAGAATCAGAATAGTCATGATTAATTTACTAGCCTCCAGGTGTAATTCCTGGTCGCCGAAAATAGTGGCCACGTACATGACGGTCTGTACGCCCATGCTGTAAAAGAAAAAAGACAATAAGAACCGCTTGAGCAAAGCCATTTGCTGCACCTGGTTAAATACCTTTTGTAATTCTTTAAAGCCATTTAATAGCCAGCTGCCTTCGCGGGGTTTGCGGTGGGTGTAAGTAGGCAAATAATAAAAAGTATAATGGGCAAAGCCCAGCCACCAAATACCCGTGGTTAAAAACGATATCCGGGCGGGCAAACTGCTGTTGGCCGGATCTATACCAAACACAGCGGGTTTAAGCACCAGCGCCAGGTTAAAAACCAGTAACAACACACTTCCTATATAGCCCAAAGCAAAGCCTCGGGCACTAAGCCGGTCAAATTGATCTTCGGTAGCAATATCGGGTAAGTAAGAATTATAGAAAACTATACTGCCGGTCCAGCCCATAGCGGCCAGCATAAACAAAACCATTGAAACGGTAAAAGTATCTTTGGTAAAAAAATACAAGCCCGCGCAGGCAATGGCCCCGATGTAGCAGAATAGCTGCAAAAAAAGCTTTTTCCGGCCACTGTAATCGGAAATGGCCGTTAACAAGGGGTTTAATAAGGCAATTACCAGGTAAGAAAAAGAAATGCTGTAAGAAAATAAAACCGAAGAATCCAGCGACCAACCCAGGAAATTAACGACGTTACTCCCGTCGGGCTGTTTGGTAATAGACCCGAAATAAATCGGGAAAATAGTGGAGATAATAACCAAAGAATACACCGAGTTGGCCCAATCGTAAAAACACCAGGCCTTGGTTACTTTGGGATCATTTTTTTCCATATCAGCTAATAAATTATAGCTTTAAAGGTATAAATATTAATATATTCCTGCTTCAATTTCCAGAAAATATATTACTGCCGGATTCGCTAAATATTTAATAATTTCTCCTGAGAGACACTGAAAAGCCATTTACCAGCCGCAATCAGGCATTGGTTTAAAGTTAATTTATTACCTAAATTAACTTTTAATCAGTTAAAAAATATTTAAAGGGAGATAAGAAAAAAGAAGCCAGTAAAATAATTACTGGCTTCTTTTTATTATCTCCCCAACAGAGTTTATTTTTCCGGTGCTTCCGCTTTTTCTTCTACTAATTCCAGCCCGTATTCTTTGCCTTTGTAAATAGAAGGCACGCCTTGTTTCATCCAGGCCGGCATGGGCGCTCCTTTCAGATAATAATCAAAATATTGCATCATACGCACCGATAAATCTTTCCGGTTTTTGCGCTGCACCAAGTTGTGGGCTTCGCCGTTGTACACGAGCATCCAAACGGGCTTTTGCAACCGGCGTAAAGCCATAAAAAATTCAATACCCTGGTACCACGGCACGGCTCCGTCGTTATCGTTGGCCATTATTAACAAAGGCGTATTTACTTTATCGGCAAAAAACAATGGTGAGTTTTCGATAAACTGTAAAGGTTTTTCCCACAAAGTTCCGCCAATCCGGCTTTGGGTGCGCTCGTACTGGAACTGCCGGCTTATGCCGGTTTCCCATCGAATGCCGCCGTACGCACTGGTCATGTTAGACACCGGCGCACCCGCCATGGCTGTTTTAAATAAATTGGTGCGCGTAATAAGGTAAGCAATCTGGTAACCACCCCAACTCTGTCCTTGCAAGGCCATATTCTTTTCATCCACAAACCCCTTCTGCATTAAACTTAGCACCCCCGGCAGAATTGAATTTAAAGCACTTTCGCCGGGATAACCGGTTTTATACACAATATCCGGTACAAATATTAAATAATTGTTGCTAACGGCCAGAGTGCGGTTAATGGTAGAGGCACTGGGCGCGGGCGGATAATACCGGTGTAACTGTTCGGAAGAGCGTTCATAAAAGTACACCACCATGGGGTATTTTTTTTGCGGATCAAAATTTTCGGGTTTGTACAGCAAGCCTTCCAGCGGAATATTATCAGCAGATTGCCAATGCACCAACTCTACTGTACCCCAGGCAAAATTTGGTTGCTGCGGATTGGCGGTAGTAAGTTTAGCTGGTTTCGCAAAGTTCAGGTTGGCCGTCCAAACATCGCCGTATTCCTGAAACGTAGACCGACGAAATATTACCTGTTCTCTGTTTTTGGCTTTCTGCAAACCGTAGTAATAATAATCGCCGAAAATTAATTTTTCCGGGGCCGCTGTTTTGTTTAAATAATCGCGATAAAAACCACTGGCCTTGTCAGAAAAACGGGCAGCGCTCAGCATAAATGCTTCCTGCGGGTTAATGGCTTTTCCTTGGCGTTCCGGATTAGTATTTACGTACCGTAGCTGTAAATCATTTTTCCGGCCAAAGCCGTCAGTCAGGTTTTCGGGCTTTGCTTTGCCGCTGGGGTCAAATTTCCAGATATCGTAACGATCATAAATTAAGATAGCTGCATCCTGCGGCGTCCAGCCGGCTAAACCATAATCGTCGGGGAAGCTGGGCACATCGTTTAACTCGTCGTAAAACCGAACCGGCAACCGGCCTGTTAGGTTTGTTTTGTTACCATTGGTAAACTGGTAAGTATACCAGGCGCTATCGGCGGGTTCGTACCAATACGCGAATTTACCAGCCGGCGAAACCCGCGGATTGCCCCGAATGGCTTTATGCATTAACTGCCGGTTACCATTTTTAAGGTTTATCAGCCACACATCTTTTTTAGAAGGTGTTTCGTACCCCACGCTGAGTAAATAATTAACATCGCTGGTCCCAACAGCAATATCGGCATTGCGTTCGGGATCAAAATATACTTCGGGAATTTCTAAGGTAGCCAGTTGGCGCAGTTTACGCGATTTAAAATCGTACATGGCCACGTAAGAGCGTTTCTGCTCCCGTTCTAAATTTTTAAGTTGCATGGGTTGGATAAGTGGATCTTTCCAGGTCCAGATATCTACGTTTACCTTTTCCTCATCGAGCTTAGTGGTATCTTTGGCAAAAGTGCGCGGCTTGGGAAAGGTGCCAAAAAATAAGCGATTACCGTCTTGCGAAAATTGCATCCGGCCAAATTCACTTACCATCCATTTGGCCGGCATACCCGCCAAACTGGTATCAGCTAAAGTTTTAAGTTCTTTGTTTTTGGCGTGCCAGTAATGGAGCACATAATTGGGTACTTCTTTCTGGGTGCTGTCTTGGGTAGCTAAAAAGGCCAGTTGTTCGCCGGCCTGATCGGCGGCTAAACTCTTATAGGCAAATTTTCCGTGGCTAATCCGGTAAGATTTTTGGGTTTGGGTATTAAAGCCATAAACAGCCGTTTGCCGCGCCGAATCTGGATGTTGCTGAATAAAATAGAGCTGATTGCCTTTGTCGGTGAAAAGGTAATTGGTAATATTTTTAAAGGTAATTAACTGCCGTGAGGCTAAATTTAAAATTACCAGTTCGTAAGGTTCTACTTTTTTAGCCGTAGCCGGTTTAGCCGGAGCTTTTTTGGTTTCCTCGGGTTTAGCTGCGCTAGCTGGTTTGGCCGGTAACGTATTTTCTCGCTGAAAAGCTAACCAACCGCTCCCGTTTTTAGGCACCTGAAAAGATTTTACTTTGGGATAAAACGCCGTTTTGCCGGAAGCTAAATCCAGTATAAAAAGCGAATCTTTCGGCATATTTTCCGGCTTTTGCTTTTTCAGTTTAGCTATCCGAACTTTAGCCGCCTCGGGTTTAACCATAAAAATCAAGTATCGGCTATCGGCGGTAAAAGAAGCTTTGTTGCCCCGGGCAAAACGGCTGGTTTTATTTTGCGCCAAATTTACGACTTCCAACATGGCATCGCCTTCTTGGGGCGTAATGGTGTAAGCCGCAAAGGCACCATCGTTGGAGAGGGTATCGTTTACCACCGATTTCCAGTTATCATAATCGGCGTGAGACAAAGGCTTTTTAGGCGTTTTTTGCTGTGCTAAAGCAGAATAAACTAATAAAGTCGTCAGAAAAGAAAGAAGGCAAAACCGGAAGAAGTTCATGAATAAAATTGAGGTATTGAATTTAAGCTAAAGATAAAACCAGAAAAGTTTAGAAAGAACTTAAATTATGCAAACTATTTCCGGCAAGCTTATTTTTTAAATTTACCGTTCAATTTTAAAGGTGATAAAGCAATATTTATGAATATTATTCTAATTAGCGGAGTTAAATAATAGGAGTGCGTTTAATTATTAATAAAAGTTATTCTTAATTACATCTTCTTTAATAAGGCCAGAAGGAAAACACATTATAAATTTATTTTACTTTTATGATGCTTTTAAAATAGTAAAGCATTAAAGTAAGTCCACGCTTTAAGCTTTTTTGCTTTTAAATATTCATAAAAAAACCGGAATCGCTTCCGGCTCTTTTAAGGATTTTTTTTCTGTTTAAAATGTTAGGCTATTCACTATAAAACCAAATTTTTTATCTGCGTTCTAGAAATAACCACAACATTAATTTCCCCCTAACTCTAGAAATTACACGGGCTAAAATCAGGTAGTAATCATGCGCATAACGCCCTTCGTATATCCAACCGATTCGGCTGCGCCTGGTATTGGATCGTTGGCATCTTTTTCGTACTCCAAGGCTACAATGCCCTGGTATTTTATTTTAATTAAGGTGCGTAAAAAAGTTGGAATATCTATTACGCCTCTACCAATTTCCAGCGGTTTGTCGTTGCTAGTATTGCCGGTTACGTCTTTTAAATGCACATCGTACAAACGATCGGCGTATTTAAGGGCCAGTTTAGAGGGGTCCTGGCCAATGCGTTGCGTATGTCCAATATCAATGCATAAACCAATTCTTTTATCCAGGTTTTTAATTCTCTCAAAAACCGTGTCGGGGCTGGGGTAAACTTTGTCGCCGGGCCCGTGGTTGTGAATAGCCAGTTTAATGTTGTGCTCTTTAACCATCTTCTCGACCAAAGGCAGTAATTCGTGGTTCGGAACGCCAATAATGGTTTTCATACCGGCTACTTTGGCGTAGTTAAAAGCTCTTTTTACCTCTTCTTCGCTTTTCATGTACATTACGCCCCCGCCGTACAGATTTAAACCAGCCGCTTTTACTTTAGCCGCCGCTTCCTGAATTTGCTCCGGGCTACTTTGCATGGGCAAGTGCACATCTTTTAAAGCCAGATGGGTTAAACCTAAACGCTGGGTAATTTTAATGGCTTCGTCGAGCGGAAATTTGTGTAAGGTATAAGAAGCTAAACCCAGTTGCAACGGATAGGTTTTGGCGGGAGCCGTTTGGGCTAAAAGGTTTGAGGTGGAAGCAGGAAGCATGCCAGCTGCCAAACCCAAACCAGCTACTTTCATAAAATCTTTACGGGAAAGAGACATAAGTAATAGATTAAGTTTGATTTTAAACCGAGTTGGTGGTGATTACGGTTATAAACATAATCAAATTTTACAATATCTTTAAAAATTTTAGCCCGGAGTTTTAGGCTGAATTTAGATTTATATATAAAAAAATGAACCAGGTAAATAGTAGAATGGATAAGATACTTATTTCGCTTTTACCTAACCAAGAGATAAATTTCTTTTAAAACTTTTACTCAATATTTTTAACCGGGCTCCGGCTTAAGTTATTTAGTTTGGATGCTGCTGAATATATTCTTTTAAATTCCGGCTTACTTTTTCCATGAGTAAAGTGCGGGCTTCGAGGCTGGCCCAGCCAATATGCGGCGTAAGAATTAACTTATCTTTTTGCTTTACCTGTAACAAAGGATTATCTTTTTTAATTGGTTCCGCCGAAAATACGTCAAATGCGGCTCCGGCCAATAAATCCTGATTCAAGGCTTCGGCCAAATCGGCTTCGTTTACAATGCCTCCCCTACCCACATTTACCAGCAGAGCAGTTGGCTTTAACCACTGCAATTTCTCGGCATTTAGCAAATTGGTAGTTTTGTCGGTTAAAGGAGCATGAATAGAAATTACGTCGGATGTGCGCAAAAACATCTCCAGTTCTAACCGCTGGTAAGGTTGGTCCTGGTCTTTACCGGATGCTGAATAATACACCACTTCGGCACCAAAGGCTACCGCAATAGCCGCAACTTGCCGACCAATATTACCCAAGCCCATTATACCAAAGCGCATACCTTTCAGTTCCCGAAAAGGACGATCTAAATGGGTAAATATATCGCTTTGGGTGTAGCCACCCTGTTTAACATAATTATCGTAATAAGCAACATGGTTTAGCAATTGCAACAGTAAGGCAAATGTAAGTTGCGCCACACTGTGGGTAGAATAATCAACGGCATTTTTTACCGGAATACCTTTGGCCGCCGCTGCTTCTTTATCAATATTGTTCGTGCCGGTGGCAGCTACTAAAATGAGTTTTAAGTTGGCCGCCGCCTGAATATTTTTCTGATCCAGCACCACTTTATTTGTAACTACTACCTCGGCATCAGCTATCCGTTCTAGGGTTTGCTGGGAAGTAGTGGTTTGGTAATAAACTACTTCGCCGTATTTTTCTAAAACATGCAGGTTGGGAATATCGCCCATGGTTTTAACATCCAGAAAAACAATTTTCATAGTTTTTGTATAAAGGTTTGAAATAAAAAAGACCGGCAATTACCGGCCTTAAACAAACATAACAAATGGGCTAAATTATTACAACATTACGACCGAAGGAGTTAGCCATTGGCTGACTTATTTGCCCGCAAAAGCCCGGTGCGCCGCAGCAAAGCATCCGGCGAAGGTTCTTTACCGCGGAAACGTTTGTACAACTGCATAGGTGGTTCGCTACCGCCCGCTGATAGAATATGTTTCCGGAATAAGGTAGATGTTTCTTTGTTAAACACGCCGGTTTCCTGGAAAAACTCAAAAGCATCGGCATCCAGCACTTCGGCCCACTTGTAGCTATAATACCCCGACGAATAACCGCCCTGGAAAATATGTGAAAAAGAATTGCTGATGCTGGTACCCGGTACTACGGGCAAGAGTTCGGTTTCCTGTAATACCTGGCCCTCAAAAGTATATACATCTTTAATCTGCTCGGGGACAGTAGTATGCCAGGCCATATCCAGTCGTGCCAAACCCACCTGCCGGACGGTGGCATAACCCGCCATAAAATTAGCGCTGTCTTTTATTCTTTGGATTAAATCAGTAGGCAACAATTCGCCGGTTTCGTAATGATGGGCAAACAAATCCAGGCATTCTTTCTCGTACGTCCAGTTTTCCATTACCTGCGATGGTAACTCCACAAAATCCCAAAAAACGTTGGTACCGGTTAAACTGCCATAAGTGCCATTGGCCAGCAAACCATGTAAAGCATGGCCAAACTCATGAAACAAAGTTCTTACTTCGTAAAAGGTAAGCAAAGAAGGTTTGGTGGGGGTGGGTTTGGTAAAATTGGTAACAATGGCAATGTGCGGCCTTTGTTCCTGGCCATTTTTCTTTTGCTGCCCCCGGAAAGAGGTCATCCAGGCACCGTTGCGTTTACCCGGCCGCGGAAAAAAATCGGCATAAAAAATACCCAGGTGCTCGCCCGTCTCTTCGGTTACTTCAAATACTTTAACATCCGGGTGGTAGGTATCAATTTCGGTATTGGGGGTAAACTGCAGCCCGTAAAGTTTATGCGCTACCTTAAATATGCCGTCAATTACGTTTTCGAGTTTAAAATATGGCTTCAATATTTCATCGTCGATGGTATATTTTTCTTTTTTAACTTTTTCAGAATAATAAGTTAAATCCCAGCGCTGCAAACCGGTAAGGCCATGGTGTTGCGCTGCATAATCTGCAATAACCCGGAGTTCTTCCTGGGCTACTGGTTTGGCATACACAATTAAATTATCTAAAAAATCAAAAACCTTTTGCGGCGTTTCGGCCATACGTTCCTGCAACACATAATGGGCGTGCGAATCAAAACCCAGCAATTTGGCGCGCTCAGCCCGTAAACGAACAATATCCAGAATTATCTGGGCATTGTCGTTTTCGTTGCCGTGGCACGCCCGCGAAGCATACGCTTTAAAAAGTTCTTCGCGGCGCGCCCGGTTCTCGGCATAGGTCATAAATGGCAAATAACTGGGCGCATGCAAGGTAAATACCCAAGCCTCCGGTATATCTTTTTCCTGGGCAGCTATAGCGGCAGCCTCTATTACACTATCCGGCAGCCCGGCCAGCTCATCCGGATTGGTAATGGTTAAGTGGTAATTGTTTGTATCGCTGAGTACGTGTTCGCCAAAAATTAACGACAATTGTCCCAGTTGCTGATCTATCTGCCGAAGCGTTTCTTTTTGTTCAGCCGGTAAATTAGCACCATTCCGGATAAAGCCTTTATAGATTTTGTCTAACAAGGTGCTTTGTTCAACGTTTAAGTTTAAATTTTCCCGGTTCTTGTAAACGGCTTTTACCCGCGCGAAAAGGTTTTCATCCAACATAATATCGTTGGCATAAGCCGTTAAAAGCGGCGATATTTCTTTCGCCATTTTTTGAATGTCGGGAGTAGTTTCGGCGGCATTTAAGTAAAAAAATATCCGACTAATGCGGTCTACCCCTTCCCCACTATGCTCCAGCGCTTCAATGGTATTGTTAAAATCTGGTGATTCGTTCCGGGAAATTATTTGGTCAATTTCAGCTTTGCCCGCTTTAATGGCTTCCTGTAATGCCGGAAGAAAATGCTCGGTTTTTATTAGGCTAAAAGGCACCGTATTAAACGGGGTATCAAATTCTTCCTGAGTAAGAATATTCATTTATAGTAAATATTAATAAATAAAGGGTTTAAAATAAAAGATGTACGTTTTAATTAAGGTTAAAGCTGCAAAATTTAACGGTTTTAAACCTTTTAAACGTAATTTCCGGGTTTAAGCTAACCTTCTGAATACCATTAATTTTAATTTAGGTTTATTCTAAATAACCAGCCAAGTATTTAACAACAAATTTATTCTTGTTTAGTTATTTATCTCTCAAAATTGACCTTACGGTTGCGGCGCAAAATTATAAGAAATACTTCCCAACTACTTTGCTGGCATAAAATTTGGTTTAATACAATCCGGTACATTTTACAGAAAGGCTGTAGCAATGTTTAGGATTTATTAGATGCCCTTACCACTATAAATCGTGTGCTTGGTTTAAAGTATTATATCCAGAATATCTAGGGCAGATTTAAATAGCACAACTTCAGAAAAACATAGAAACCAGTAGCTGTAACTTTAAAGTATAAGTTTAAATACTCTTACATTCCTGTAACAAACTTATTAAGCGATTAAAAGCTTAAAGTATATTTATGATTAAAAATATACTAATGAACTAATATATTTTTTACCCAATTCAGAACTTCATCTAGTCTTATAACATTTAAATTAAATTTCAGCTTTAAATGTTTAATTTTATCTATATAAAATATTGATTTAAAGCCATTTTAATTATATATAAAAAAATATATATAAATTATAGATATTTTTCGGTCTAAAATTTTGATATTAGAATTATTAAGTTTAGAATTGCATAGAAATTATATATATTTAAAAAAATATAAGAAGCGTATTACTTAGATGCAACTATTTAATAGTAACATCTGCTTTGGAGTGAAGCTAAATTTATAAATGAACATATATTAATATTTACATATAAATTTATAATCTTCAACTTTAATCCAGAATAGAACAATTTTTCTTTAACCGATAATATTTAATCTGCGTACAAAACTTAGCTGTAACTAAAACCTTAACCCTAATAAATTTTACCTTTATTTATATGAAAAAATATTTACTCGTATTCGCTTTATTTGCCCTTGCCACCTTCTCTGCGAGTGCGCAAACCATTTCTGACTCAGCCGACAAAAGAATTGCCCTGATTACCCGGGTAATGACCGCTGAACTGGGTTTAAATGAATCAGAATATATCCGGCTGAAAGCTTTGAACCGGGAAAGAATTGTTAAAGGCGACGAGATTTCGGAGTTTTACAGCAATAACCCCGAAATGAAAGCGAAAAAATTACAAGAACTGGAAGCTAATTTCGATAAAAAATTTAAAGCTATGCTGAGTCCCAGTCAATTAGCAGCTTACGCCGCTTTTAAACACGACCCGGAAACTGATTTAGCTTTGAAATCTGAAAATACCAAAACAGCTAATCAGGAAAAGTAATCCTTTTTAATTTAGCAAAACAGGAAAGGCAGCCTTAGGGCTGCCTTTCCTGTTTTGCATCCGCCTTACCCAGTTAATATTTTACTTTATTAAAAATGGTTTTCGCTACCTTTGTGGTGTTTAAGTAAAGGCATCTATGCAGGTAATAATAATTGGCAATGGTGTTACCGGCATTACTGCTGCCGTAACCATCCGTAAACTAAATCCTGCCTGCACTATTACCATTATTTCCGCCGAATCGGCGCATTTTTATTCCCGCACCGCCCTTATGTATTTGTACATGGGCCACATGACTTACCAAAATATTAAACCCTATGAAGATTGGTTTTGGTCAGAACAAAATATAATTCTGATTCAAGCCTTGGTAACGCAGATAAATTATAAACAACAGGAAGTCTTGCTGGCCAACGGCTCACGTTTGAATTATGATAAACTACTAATTGCCACGGGTTCGGTACCCAACCAGTTAGGTTTACCCAACGAACACCTGACCGGGGTACAAGGTTTTTACAGTTTAACCGATTTAGAAAATTTAGAATTGCAATCGGGTCAGGTTAAACGGGCGGTAGTAGTAGGCGGCGGCTTAATTGGCATTGAACTGGCCGAAATGTTACACAGCCGGTGTATTCCGGTTACTTACCTGGTGCGCGAAAAATATTACTGGCAAAGTGTTTTACCCGAGACCGAAGCAAAGCTAATTGAGGTGCATATCCGGGAGCATCACATCGATTTAAAATTAGAAACCCAGGTAACCGAAATAATACCTGATAACCAAGAAGGAATAAGTGCAGTTAAAACCAATGCCGGCGAAATGATTAATTGTGATCTCTTGCTGGTAGCCATTGGCGTTAAACCCAATATTCAGTTTTTAAAGAACAGTGATTTAGAAACTGACCGGGGGGTGCTGGTAAACCAGAATTTAGAAACTAACTTGCCCCATGTATATGCCGCCGGCGATTGTGCCCAGTTTCGGCAACCGTTGCCGGGCCGTAAAAATATAGAGCAGCTTTGGTATACTGGCCGGATGCAAGGCGAAACGGTGGCTTATACTATTTGCGGCCAGACAATACCTTACGCACCTGGTATTTGGTTTAATTCGGCTAAATTTTTTCAGGTTGAATACCAAACCTATGGCCACGTACCGCCGCAACCTGCCGATGACGAACAAAGCCTGGTTTGGCAGCACCCGAAAAGTAAAAAAATATTGCGCATTAATTATTTAAAGCAAAGCCAGGCGGTTACGGGTTTTAATGTATTGGGCATCCGGTTCCGTCACGATGTTTGTGCCCGCTGGATAAAAGAAAAGCAAAATATTCGTTACGTTCTGGCGCATTTGGCCGAAGCTAATTTTGACCCGGAATTTAGTAACCGGTACCAAAAAGAAATTATTAAGGAATTGAACCGGCAATTATCGGCCCTGGTTACGTAAGTATATTAAACGGATTAGGGTGCGTTTAAATATGATTATTATGAAGTTATCTAAATTATATAATTTTAAAGAAATGAATTCTTACCAGTTTATTGCCGTAACCGGTCTGGTAATGACTTTGGCCGCGCACCTTATATTATTGGTGCAAGCCAAAGAAATCAAATCTTTTGGGGCATTATACCTCTGCTGGTTGGTAGTATTTACCTTGGGCAGCATTGCCAATTTCCGGAGTAAACCCGGCGATGATCACCATCACCACCATCATCACTAAATTATGGCCCAACAAGACCAGAGCCTGGCTATCGGGTTAAATTACCACGACCAAACCGACGTGGTGCAGAAAACCGGGCTAACTTTATTTGCTCTCTCTCTACTGCTGCTTATTTTACCTGCTATACCGGTTAATAAATGGGTAGCTACCGGTATATTATGGAGTGGTATTGGTTTGGGTTTGGCCGGACTGCTGCTCTACTTTTGGCAAACTTACCGTAAATCGCAGCCGGGCGTACGCAACAATGGTATTTGGCTTCGGCATTCTACCTCGCGCGGCACCATTGCCTGGGTAACGGCGGTAGTTCTTACCGGTTTTTATATTTTATTGTACTGGTTCCCGTTTACCCTGGCGGGACAAATTCAAGCTTTAAACCCTTTCAGCCAGTGGCTCCGGGGCAAACCCGCCGACCATTGGTTTCTTTATGGCACTTTTTATACCCTGGCTATTTTAATTATGGGCATTAGGGCACTGCTAAAATACCGCCACAGCAATTACCAGGTCATCCGCACCTTTTCGGTAATGTTTTTTCAGTTGGGTTTGGCTTTTCTGGTGCCGTATATACTGCAAAAACTAAATGAGCCGGAGTTTTATTTTAGTTATTTCTGGCCCCTCAAGTACGATTATTTATTCCCGGGCACGGTTAGTTACCTGGTAAATGAGCCTGGCGCTTTGGGTGTTTTTATGGTGTTCTGGACGGCGGTAATCTCTTTAATTGGGGTACCGGTATTAACTTATCTTTTTGGTAAAAGGTGGTACTGCAGTTGGGTTTGTGGTTGCGGCGGCCTGGCCGAAACGGCCGGCGATCCTTACCGTCAATTATCCGATAAATCCAGGGCTGCGTGGCAATGGGAAGTGGCTATTATTTATCCGATATTCGGTTTTATCTTATTAACTACCCTCCTGCTTTGGATAAATTCCTTTATGGGTGGGGGTTTACTGGGTTCTTTATCGAATGGCTTTTCTCAAACCTATGGCTTTTTTATTGGGTCTATTTTTTCGGGTGTAATTGGCGTTGGCTTTTACCCCATAATGGGTAGCCGGGTTTGGTGTCGTTTTGGTTGCCCCATGGCAGCTTACCTGGGCTTGTTGCAAAAACATTTTTCTCGTTTCCGGATAACCACCAATGGTGGCCAGTGTATTTCCTGCGGTAACTGTTCTACTTATTGCGAAATGGGGATAGATGTACGCTGGTACGCGCAGCAAGGTCAGCCCATTATCCGGTCGTCGTGCGTGGGTTGCGGCATGTGCGCTACCGTGTGCCCGCGGGGCGTACTTAAGCTAGAAAACGGTCCCACAGCCGATCGCTATGTTCCTGCCAACTTAATTTCGCCGGAGAATGTTCGTATTCTGGATTAAGTAAAGCCATCTGTTTTATTACTCCGGCAAAAGCAAGGTTTGGGTTTGCTGACAAGCTGCTAAGCAATAAAACGACATTTTCATTTTAAAAGTCTAACAGTGCTTTGTGAAAAGCTTCGGTCGCTTCCAAATGCGGAATGTGGCCCACGTTGGGCAATGCTATCAATTTAGCGTTTTTAATAGCGGCGGCGGTTTTCTTGCCTAACTCCGGATATTGCCCGGCCCGGCTCAGCACGGTCTGATCTTTTATCAGCCCTTTGCCCACCACCGTACGATCGGCTTGCCCAATTAAGATTAACGTAGTAGCCTTTACTAACGGAAATTCATAAACCACCGGCTGCTGGTATATCATATCGTAGGTTTGCGCCGAAACCAAAGCAACTTGCTTATAATCCGGACTTTTAGTTTGGCCCGCCGGTACCTTTACGTATTCGTCGTAAGCGGGCTTCCAGGCAACGTAATACGTTTGGTGGTACTTCCGGATCGATTCGGGGCTGGTCTTGAGTTCGTTTTGGTAAGCCTGGGTTAAATTCTGAAAAGGTACCAGCGTGCGGTAATCTTCCAGGCCAATGGGGTTTTCTAAAACCAATTTCGGGAAAGTATTCGGGTACATCAACACCAACCGGGTAGCCAACATGCCGCCCATCGAATGCCCTACTACGGTAGCTTGCTTTACCTGAAGGGTATCGAGTAGCTTTTTGGTATTCTGCGCCAATAAATGAAAACTGTAGTGCAAAGAAGTTTTGCTCGATTTACCAAAACCTACCTGGTCCGGCACAATAACCCGAAAGCCATTCTGATTGAGAAACCGGATAGTATTTTGCCAGTAAGCCCCAAAGAAATTCTTACCGTGCAGCAAAACCACTACTGGTGCATTGGCACCACCTTTTGCTGGCGGCACATCCATATAAGCCATCCGGCCAGGTTTATCTTCCAGGGTTAAATTCAGGAACTTAACCGGGAACGGATAATCATAATTACTCAGAACGGCATCGTACACCGGCGTATTCTCCTGCGCCCGCGCCATTTCTGCCATAAATAAATTACCAGATAAAAGGAATACGGCAATCTGAAAACACAACTTCATTTGCAACCCTTGGTTTATATTAAATATTTATTCTGGCTAACCGACTTTAGTTGACATTTAGATAGCCTGGGACTTTATACGCAAGGCTGGTATGGCAAAGATGTGTGCTTTCAGATTTAAACGACTTAGATAATTGATTTGGGTTAATATATTTGCATCGGGCCTAAATAAAAAGTGGCTACCGGTAAATCAGTAGCCACTTATATTTAATTACGAGTTATTTATTCAATTATCAATTTCTTCGTTAAAGCGCTGTCGCCCTGAATTATTTTTAGAAAATAAACGCCCGGACTAGCACCCGATAAATTAATCTCGCGCTGGTAATCGCCGGCAAAATATTGGTAATCTTCCCGATGAATTTCCCGGCCTACCGGATCGTAAATTTTAATGGCCATATCGCCGGGCTGCGGCACCTTAAAGCTTAAGGTAAAGCGGCCTTGGTTAGGATTCGGGTAAAAGCGCAGGTTTTTGATTCTTAAATCTTCACTCAGGGTTAGGTTATTAGTCGGGATAGCTTTATTTAAAAGGGCGGTATCCTTTTTCTGAATATCGGTAATAATAATCTTACGTATTGCAATTAATCTATTTACTTTATTCGTGGCTCTTAGCGTATCTGGCTGGTCGGTTAGTACCCAGGCCGGATTAACCCGGTTAATCTGATTATTATTACCTCCCCCAGCATTGCCGGGCTGAATTTCTCTTAACACCACTGAATCTCGGATGATTACCTGTTCCCGAATATTGTCGTTTAAATTATGTACTATAACTCTTAAAGAATCCGGCAATCTATTTAACGAACGCAGTACCCGGTGTTCTAAAATCATACGTAACGAATCCGGGGCTAATTTTAAACTATCGCCCAGGTTTAAAATTCTGATTTCTTTTTCCAGCAGCGGCAGGCCCGGTACAGCTTTAAGCACATCGGTGTTTTTTAAATTACCTCCGGTAATAATTACGGGCGACATTTCGCGTAAAATATTCTGTAGTTCGCCGGGCTGTGCTTTAAGCTTTTCCAGATCCGTAGCCAGAATGGTTGTATCCAGAAGATGCCTCTTCCCATTTTCCTCTTTCAGAATGCTCATCCGGTACTTATTGGTGTTACCGGTGGGGTCTTTTTGCTGCGCCTTTACGCCCGAAATGGTTAAAAATAAACCCAGGAGTAAACCCAGAATTTTCAAATTTTTAAAGTAATTTAGGTAGTTGACCGTTTTCATGTTGCGCTCCTTTCTTTAATTCAGTTTAATAAAACAAAGTTAAAGTCTAATCTGGCGAAGAGGCGTTAAGAGGTTGTTAAAGAAGGTTAAGGAAAAGTTAAAGTTTAGCAAAAAGTTACTCTAAACCTTAAATTTGTTAAGTGAACAAGCACCTGATATCGGCCATTATAACGCTCATGACGCTCTCGTTACTGGGCATTATTTGCTTCCAGTATTTCTGGATTAGCCATGCCCTGAAATTAAAAGAAGCGCAGTTCGACCGACAGGTTAATGATGCCTTACAAAAGGTAGTTCAGAAAATTGATACCCGCGAAGCCGTAGATGTAATCACGGAGAAACTTAACACCGTTAAACTGGTGCAAAACCATATGCCGCTGCCCGATTCTATTAAACCAGCCGTACTACGGGTTAATAAAAATATACCGCAAAAATTTAAGCGTAAACCTGCCCGACCCGCAGATAGAAATATTAGTCTTAAAGAAAAACAACTGGTTGCGCCCGCCTCTTTAAACGCTCCTTTTCGGGATCAGCAAATTTTTGATACGACTACCCTGCACGGGCTGATCCGGCTCCAAACCTTGGTAGATACTATTCGGTTACAGGAACACGTAAATGATTATTTGCTTTATGTTAATACAGATAGCAGTAAAAGCACTGCTATTCCCCCGGACAGTTTGCGCCAAAAAGTTTGGCCCCGCTTTCAAAAAAACCGCCCAGCCATAATTAAGGAAATTCTGCGGCCCCGTGTTTCTTCCGATTCGGGTACATCTCCCTCCAATTATAAAATAATAACCCGACAAATAATTTTAGAAAAACAAACCAGAACTCTGGAAAATATTTTTCAGCCCGGCCCCCAAAAGCTAAATAGCCCAGGTGCACCGGGCAGGGCAAACGCAATAGTGCTTGGCTTGGATAGGTTAAACCCCGAAGCATTGAGAAAAATATTGGTACCGGCACCAATGAAGCAGAACGAAGCCAATCGCAATATTTTGGGCAAAAACCCGGAAAGTTTGCAACCAGCTACAGTAGCCGCCCCAACAACTTTACCCATTGCCGAGCAGAAGAAAAAAGTATCGGCTAAAACGAAACAACTAACCGAGGTGGTGCAGCAAATGGCCGTAGATTACGTCCGGATTAATTTACCGGTAGAAAAACGCTTACCCAAAGCCCAGCTCGATTCAATTGTTAAAAGCGAATTAAACCAGGCCGGTATTTATTTACCATTTGAGTACGCAGTTTTACAAGGCCAGCAAGCCGGCTTAACCCCGGTCCGCTCGGTTAATTTTAAAACTACTGCCCCATCTCCTAAATACCAGGTCCGTTTATTCCCGAACGATATTTATGCCAATTATAATTATTTAACAATACATTTTCCTAAGCGCAACGCTTATCTCTTTCATGCTTTTCGTTACCAGATGGGCTTTTCGGCTTTATTTACCTTTATTATTTTAACCACTTTTGGGATAACCATGCACACCATCCTGAAACAGAAAAAGATATCCGAAATAAAGAACGATTTTATTAATAACATGACGCACGAGTTTAAAACGCCTTTGGCTACTATTTCGCTCGCCGCCGATGCCATTGCCAACCCTAAAATTATTCAGAACCCAGAGCGGATAAAACAATATGCGGGTATTATTCGCGACGAAAACAAGCGTATGCATAAACAGGTAGAAGAGGTATTGCAAATGGCTTTACTGGATAAACAAGAGCTAAAACTTAACCTGCGGCCAATTTGCTTACACGCCATAATTCTGCAGGCCATCCAGAACATGCAGCTATTACTCGAAACCAAAGCCGGGCGCATTCACATTTATTTAGATACTGCTAAACCCCAAGTATTAGGCGACGAAGCACATTTAGGCAACGTAATCGCCAACCTTCTCGATAATGCCATTAAATATTCGCCGGAGGCTCCCGTAATAACCGTTAGTACTACTGTTGTCGGTTCATCGGTCATACTTTCTGTTACCGACCAAGGAATGGGCATGAGCCGCGATGATCAAAATCGTATTTTTGATAAATTTTACCGCGTAAGCACCGGTAATTTACACCCAGTTAAAGGGTTTGGTTTGGGCTTGCCCTATGTAAAAGCCATTGTTCTGGCGCATAAAGGCCACATTAAAGTTAAAAGCGAACCAGGTAAAGGCAGCACCTTCGAAATAATTTTACCTACTTTAAAGTAAATGTAAAATGGCCGCATCTAACGTGATAAAACTATTGCTCGTGGAAGACGATCCTAACTTTGGCGCCATCCTGAAAGATTACCTGGAGTTGCACGACTACGGCGTTACTTTGTGCACCGATGGGGAAAAAGGCTGGAAAGCTTATTTGGGGCAAAAGTTTGCGGCTTGTATTCTGGATGTGATGATGCCGGTAAAGGATGGTTTTACCTTGGCCCGCGAAATAAAGAAAATGGACAGTAACATACCGCTTATTTTCCTGACGGCCAAGTCCCAGAAAAACGATATAGTAGAAGGATTTAAGATTGGCGCCGATGATTATATTACTAAACCCTTCGACTCGGAAGTGCTGCTTTATAAAATAAAAGCTATTTTAAAAAGAAATCCGGAAACTGAGGTTAATTCAGCGGCAAACCGGTTTTATATGATTGGCCACTACCATTTTGATTATAAACTTAGATGCCTGCGCTTAGGAAGCCAGGAGCAAAAACTTTCGCCGAAAGAAGCCGAGCTGCTGCAACTGCTCTGCCTGAATCTGAACGATGTACTCCCCCGCGACATAACCCTAAAAAAATTGTGGGGCGATGATAATTATTTTACTACCCGCAGCATGGATGTTTTTATTGCCAAACTGCGCAAATATTTAAAAGACGATCCGCAGGTAGAAATTAATAATATTCATGGCAATGGTTTCCGGTTAGTGGTTAATAGTTAAAGCTTTATAGCTACTATATTAAATTAAGCCTTTGCTCTCCAGAAACGCTGAATGCATCTTCCTTTTGGGTCAACTCGAGCTGGCGCAAATTTAGCGAAGCGTAACTTGTGCCTGGTTATAAGGGCCAGTTAAAAACTGGCCGGAAGTTAGAAACTTCCTCTTATAAGTTCCTATTAGCTAACATGAGTGAACATGAATTACAAGCCAGCTTCTCTTTCAAATAACCTTCCTGGTAATTCTTTCTTAACTTTTCTTTGAAAAACAAGTACACCGGAACTGCTACTGTCACTCTTCTACGCAGCCGCTTAGGCAATAAATTCTTCTTTAACCTTTAGAGAAGTACGGGCAACGGCGTAATATTTGTTTGTACACAAAATCATTAAGGATTTATTTTAACTTTTCGGTCAGATAATAGTTTTCCTTTAGAAAGAGAGATATTTTACTTACTTTTTGGGTAGTATGCTCCGGCTTTTACCAACGGCAAATAAAATATTATTACGCATCTTTGCCGGCTAAATTAATTTTCATGCCGCTTATAAATGTTATTATACCTGCCTATAACGAAGAAAAATCGATTAGCAAAGTTATTGCGGATGTACCGGCCGGCCTGGTTGATGAAATAATTGTGGTAAATAACAACTCCACTGATAATACGTTTGCGGTAGCGCAATTGGCAGGAGCCACGGTTTTGCAGGAGCCGCGGCAAGGCTACGGGCAAGCCTGCCTCACGGGCATCGCCCATGCGCTAAACAAACCTGCCCACCAGGTCCCCGCAATAATTGTTTTTCTGGACGGCGATTACTCTGATTATCCAGCGGAAATGCCTTTGTTAGTAGAACCTATTTTGCAAAATAAAGCCGATTTGGTAATTGGGTCGCGGGTACTAGGCCGCCGGGAAAAAGGCGCTATGTTGCCCCAGCAAATATTTGGCAATTGGCTAGCCACTACTTTACTCAAAATTTTGTACGGCACCCGCTTTACAGATCTGGGCCCATTCCGCGCCATCCGGACAGATAAATTGCAGCAGTTAAACATGCAGGATAAAAATTACGGCTGGACGGTCGAAATGCAATTAAAAGCGGCCAAATTAAATTTAAAAAGCGTAGAAGTGCCGGTATCATACCGTAAAAGAATTGGGTTTTCTAAAATATCGGGCACGGTAAAAGGCACCTTGCTGGCAGGTTATAAAATTATTCTTACTATTATTAGATATTTGTAGTTTAACCCCTGCCATGAAAAGCCTGGAAATATTTATTTTGGTGGTATACGGCTTGTGCCTGGCTTTTATTTTTTTATATAGCCTGGTACAATTGCAACTGGTCTGGCTTTACCTCCGGCGAAAACCCAAAAGTTTTCCTGTT
>NZ_JBMQUD010000021.1:0-32850 GCF_057359045.1 Adhaeribacter sp. | reverse complement strand
GTTACCGCTCTAATGCGATTTATACCATAACGACCAGTAATGGGGTAGGCCAGCAACGTATGCGAAGCAAACATACTGGCCAGTAACACCGACGAGGGCAAATTAAAATTAAGAATATAATAAACTGCTACGGTGCCAATAACCATGGGTACCAGAAAAGTATAAATACCAAAAACCAGGCTTTTTACACGGTTCTTTTTAAACTCTTCCAGGTCTATTTCTAAACCCGCCGTAAACATTATGTACAAAAGCCCTACGGTACCAAACAACACAATACTGCTGTCGCGGAGCAATAAATTTAAGCCGTACGGACCAATAACTACTCCCGCTAAGATTAACCCAATAATGGGCGGCACTTTAATTTTATTAAATAAAATTGGCGAAAATAGAATGATAAAAAGTACCAGCGAAAATATAATTACCGGGTTACGTAAAGGCAACTCAAAGTTTAAATCGCTTAATAATAGCATTACTTTAATTTAAGAGTTTTCTTAATTACTGTTTATTTAACTGTAAAGCGTAAACAATTCGGCAGTCGCCGGTCCGGATAATTTCTCTTTGCCCCTGCATGGTGGTTTCATTTAGCAAAGTAAGCCGTACCACCATTTTGGTAGCCGGTGCCTCCGGAGAAAGTTCTACGTTTTCAGTTAATTCAAGCAAATTATTTTGATAAGCGCCCGTGTACGTTCTAACTAAATTTTCACCGGTCATGGCTTTGGCCACTAAGACATTATCCTGGTAATACAGCTCCCAGATTTCGTTTTTGGTATCACCAATCGCTGAGCCAGTACAGGTTGTTTCGGTACAAGTCATGCGGGCGTTCCATTTGCCTACCAGCACCGGGTTAACCACCCCCACCTGGCCCTGCGTAACACTATCTTGTTGCTGGGCACTTTTAAGCTTTTGCTCCCGCTTAAATAATTCTTCTTCTTTTAAATGCAAATTATTTTCTTTTACCGCCAGGGCTTGCTCCTTTTGAGCCAACGCTGCTTCTCTGTTCCGTACCGATGTTTCCCGTTCGCGGAGGCCACAGCCAGAGAATATGAAAATTATGAGTAGCGGTAAACAAAAAATCCATTTCATGAGCAAAAACCTATCTAGGTGTTTAAGATAAAGGATACAGAAAGGTAAACAGATAAATTTATACTCCGGCATAAATTTGGCAGCCGGGGCTTCATATACCTTAAACATTACCTACCCAAACTACAGATATATTTTAACCAGCCGCTATAATTCTTGTTTTAAGCCGCTGATTATAAGTTGGGTTTTGCTATATGTACCCCTTTGGCGCCTTAACTGTTACAAAACAACCCGGCTGGCAATATTTATAAAGCCTTGCGCTGCTTAAAATCAGTTATTAGGCCAAATAATAAAAAGGCCAACCGTTGGTTTACTTTATTAAACTATCCGGCCCATTTAAAATTTACCCAACGACCCGCAAGTAATATTTGTACTTAATTTATAAATCGATTTTAAAAATTTACCCGTAGGCCCAAGTACAACAAATAAATTGGGCTATGGCAACTAAAAAAGAAAGTTCTAAAAAAGATCCCTGCTGGGATGGGTACGAAAAAGAAGGAATGAAAACCAAAAATGGTAAGAAAGTACCTAACTGTGTAAAAAAAGACAAATAACCAGTTAACCCTATAAATATTCTAAAAGAAACCACTTGCCCAACAAGTGGTTTCTTTTTTAAGTATACAAAACTTGCCTGCACTGGTAAAATGTATTAATCGGATTATTTAATTGGTATAAGCCCGGTTAAAAACCTTTTAACCAGAAGAGTTATGGGCATAATTGGTATAACAATGAACTTGTTTAGTGTTTTATAAAATAGAAGGAACCGCTGCCATTGGTGGTGTTATCACCGCCAATCTTTTAGCTTTTGCCCGACTACTTGCCGGTGAAAACACTCGGCAAGGGCAAACGCTAATACGATTTCCAAAACACTAAACAACTTCAATATCATTTTAGTAAAAGAAAGGGGCCAGAATTATGAAAAAAGAGCAAAAGAGATATTTAATTGGAGCTGGGTTAGCTGCTTTGGGGGCCACTTACCTGCTGGCTACCCGTACCAAAAACTATCCTCCGCTGGCTACGGTACCCGCCGTAGATTTAAACCGGTATGCCGGTAAATGGTACGAGATAGCGGCTTTTCCGCAACGTTTTCAGAAAGGCTGCCACTGCACTACGGCTCAGTACCGGGTAAACCCCGCGGGCTATGTAGAAGTAATAAATGCCTGCCGGAAAAATGGGCCTAACGGCAAAATAAACTCTATTAAAGGAAAAGCTTTTGCCCAGCCTGACAGCCAAAACAGCAAACTTAAGGTGCAGTTTTATTGGCCGTTGCGCGGCGATTACTGGATTCTGGAACTGGCCGCAGATTATTCTTACGCCCTGGTAGGCACCCCCGACCGCGAAAGTTTATGGATACTCGCCCGCACACCAACTTTACCGGATCCTATTTATGATTACCTGCTGGAAAGGGCCACCCAGAAAAATTTTAATGTAAATAAACTGCGCAAAACCGATCAGCAATGCGGTTAACGCGGCCCACCTGCAACCCCCCAATTATTATTGGGTAAGTATAATTAGCTTTCAGGCTGCTACATAATTATTTTTTACCGACTGGCTATCGTTATAATTGTCTGTGGCAGATGGGGCAGGAATATTTTTAGGCATAACCAGCACCAAATCATTTAGCTAAATAAAACCGGCCCGGCAGAACGCAACTTTTGATTAAACACCGGAGTTTATACAGTATCTCTATTTTATTTAGATTATCAAACCTATTTTTCTATGAAAAACCTTTTTCGCTCTCTTGCTTTTACCTTGCTACTGGTAATTTCTGCTTTATCGGTTAATGCCTTGGATTTGCCGATAATTGCTGCTAAAGCTACGCCAATCACAGCCCAACAAGAACAAAGACTGCTGGAAATTGAAACCCGCGTAAACCAGATTAAAGAACTCGATAAAACAAAACTGACCAAAGCCGAGAAAAAAGAACTGCGCAATGAGTTAAAAGCCTTGAAAAAAGAAGCCCGCAAAGGCGGCGGTATTTATCTTTCGACGGGTGCTATTATTGTTATTGTTATTTTATTAGTAGTACTGCTGTAATAAGTTTTGCCCCATGGGATCTGTTTTGCGCATTATAAGTCTGGCCAAGCCTGATTAACTTAACGCGCAGCAACGCCTAAATTTAGCTATCAACTTACAACGCTGTTAATTCAGGTAAACAAACAGGCTTTGGCTTAATAATTTTACCTGGGTTAACAGCGTTTTCATAAGTTCTGATTTTTTATTTTTATAAGCTTTTACTCAGCGTAAAATACCCGCTTAACCCGGGCACTTACATTGGTAAGCAGCTCGTACGGAATGGTGCCAATAGCGGCAGCCATTTGGGTAATATTTAAATCTTCGCCAAATATTACTACGGTATCGCCGGCTTTTACCTCCAGGCCGGTTACATCTACCATACACATATCCATACACACATTGCCGATAATGGGGGCTAGGTGGCCGTTTATCAAAACTTTGCCTACCCCGTTACTAAACCGGCGATCGTACCCATCGGCGTAGCCAATGGCAATGGTGGCCGTTTTTTTATCGGTAGCGGCTATGCCCCGCCGGCTATAACCCACAGTTTCGCCGGCATGCACTTCTTTTACCTGCGACACGGTAGTTTTAAGACTGCCCACCGTACGCAAGCCGGCCTGTTCCTGTCCGGTTGCCTCTACCCCGTATAGGCCAATGCCCAATCGTACCATATCTAACTGGTGCCCCGGAAACCGCACAATACCCGCCGAATTTAAAATATGCTTTATTACCGGGTAACTCAACCCGGTTTCGAGTTGGGCCGCCATTTGCCGGAACTGTTGTATTTGCGATTCCGAAAAATCGTTGTGCAGGGCTTCATCGGCTCCGGCCAGGTGACTAAAAGTACTTACCACCCGTAATTGCGGCGAGTTTTGGAGCGCTTGCAACACCAAAGGTAACTCTTGGGCCGTAAAGCCCAGGCGGTGCATACCCGTATCAAGTTTCAGGTGAATATTTAAAGGTACTGTCTGGCCCAGGGTAGCCGCCTGGCAAGCGCTTAATATTTCTAACGAATAAATCTCCGGCTCCAGGTGGTACTGCTGAATTTTAGTAAAACTATCCGGCGAGGGATTCATCACCATAATGGGTAGGCTAATACCGTTTTCGCGCAGTTGCACGCCTTCGTCGGTGTAGGCTACGGCCAAATAATCTACGCCGTGGAACTGCAGAATATTCGCAATTTCGTAGGAGCCGCTGCCATACGCAAATGCTTTTACCATAACCATTATTTTGGTAGCGGGCTGCAACTTGGTACGGTAATAATTCAGGTTATGAACCAGCGCATCCAGGTTAACTTCCAGCACCGTACCGTGTACTTTGCGCTGAAAAGCCGCTACAATTTTTTCGAACTCAAATAACCGGGCGCCTTTTACGAGAATGGTTTCGTTCCGGAAATCATCGGGCCGGAATTGCTGCAGAAATGCCGCCGTATCGGCATAAAAATAACTTTCCGGCTTAAACTTGGCCTGGTGTTGCGCAATGGTGGTACCAACACCTATAAGTTTATCTACTTGTTTGGCTTTTACAATGTCGGCTACCTGGCGGTAAAGTTCTTCTTCGTGCAACCCGGATTGTAATACATCCGACAGAATAAGTGTTTTTTTGCCCCGGCGGGGCTGATGCAGCAATAAATCCAGGGCAATGGTTAAACCGGCCAAATCGTTGTTATACGTATCATCAATTATGTAACAACCGTTAATGGCTTCTTTCATTTCCAGGCGCATGGCCACCGGGGCTAGCTTTTGTATTCTCTGCTGAATTTCGGTGGTTGGTACCCCGCGCCACAACAGCACCGCTAAACAGTGCAGTATATTTTCTACCGAAGCATCATCGGCAAATGGTAATCGCAGAGTGTGTTCTTCGCCGGCAAAAAGGTACGTAATAGTAGCTTGTTGCCCGGTAGACTGGTAGTTTAAAATCTGCAGGTTGGCCGGTTGGTGGCGCGACCAGGTAAAAGCCGGAATATTGGCCGCTGCTACGGCCGCCTGAATATCTGCGTGGTCGCGGCAATAAAATAATAAAGTAACCCCGGCAAAGAGTTTTAGCTTTTCGTTTATTTTTTGGGTGCGCGACGAAAAACCTTCGTCGTGCGCCGAGCCAATATTGGTGAATATACCAAAGTCAGGTTTAATTATTTTCTGGAGGTTTTCCATTTCGCCGGGCCGAGAAATGCCCGCTTCAAAAATGCCCAGGGTATGGCTGGCATTTAGTGCCCACACCGACAGCGGTACCCCTATTTGCGAATTATAACTCCGGGGGCTTTTGCAAATAAGTTCGTCGGGGCTTAATAATTGGGTGAGCCATTCTTTTACAATGGTTTTGCCGTTGCTGCCGGTAATACCCCAAACCGGCAAAGTAAACTGCTGGCGGTGGTACGCGGCCAGTTGCTGCAAAGCCGCCAGACTGCTTTTAACTACCCAAATATTGGCTTCCGGTAAAATATTCCGGATATCTGAGGTTTGTTTAACGCCCGGTATGGCACTTATGTCTTCCAGAATAAACTGCCGGACGCCCTGGGCATACAGTGCGGGCACATACGTGTGTGCATCATGAAAAGCACCTTTTATCGCAAAAAACACCGAGCCTACCGGGTGCAATATTTTACGGCTATCGGTGAGCAAGTGCTGCAATGGGTAGGCTTGCGTAAACTGTAACGTGGGTGTATGAATAATGGCTGAAACTAATTGGGTGGTGTGCATGGGGCAACAGGCGTAATTCTACAGCAAAGGTACTAAACTGATTAGGAAAGGTTTTAAACCAGATTAAATTCCGTTTTATTTAAGTGGCTTTTCCCGAAATTGCCAACGAAAATATTAGCGCCGCCAATATGACCCGTAATAGCCAAAGTACTTTAAGAAAAAAACTAAACATCATTATTTTTCATGCCGATACCTTTGCCGGTAAGCTTTTTGATGTGGCCTTGCTGGTCGTTATTTTACTTAGTGTATTAACGGTAATCCTGGAAAGTGTGCCCGCTTTAAACGAGCAGTATCATGCTTTATTCCGGCGGGCCGAGTGGGTATACACTATTTTATTTACCATAGAGTTTTGCTTGCGTTTGTGGGTGGCACCCAAACCCCGCCGCTATCTTTTTTCCTTTTTTGGCCTGGTAGACCTGGTATCTATTTTACCTACTTATTTAAGTTTATTTATAGCGGGTACGCAGTATTTTCTGGTAGTACGGGTATTGCGGCTGCTCCGGATTGCCCGCATATTTAAGCTTACCCATTTTATAAAAGAGGGCCAGGTTTTATCTACGGCTTTGCGGGCCAGTTTGCCTAAAATTTTAGTTTTTATAGGTACGGTGCTTACCCTGGTAATTATTATCGGGTCGGTTATGTATGTGGTAGAAGGCGGCCAGCATGGTTTTACCAGTATACCCAAAAGCATTTACTGGGCCGTAGTAACCTTAACTACCGTTGGCTACGGCGATATTGCTCCTCAAACCGCTCTGGGGCAATTACTGGCAGGTTTTGTTATGCTGCTGGGCTACGGCATTATTGCCATACCTACCGGCATTGTAACCGTAGAAATTGCCAACGTAAACAAAACCAATGAAAGCAATACCAATGCTCTTTTCTGCAGCAAATGCTTAAAACAAAACCACGAAGCAGGGGCTAAATTTTGTAATAATTGTGGTTCGGCGCTATAAAAGGCTTTATTGCCTCCAATCAGCAATATCACTTCAGGTATTAAATCCAGAATATCTTAAATAGTTTACCCGTATTAAATAATCTTTACCACCAGCATTCGTGAATCAATTGCGCTTTTAAAGCGTTAATTTTGTGCGATTACTATTAAGATTATATTTTGAAATCAAATAAATATTATGCGGCCGGCATCAGTGCATTTGTTATCTGGGGCTTTATACCTTTCCCGTTAAAGGCCCTGCACGCTTACCCCAGCACACAAATTCTGTATTTCCGGACTTTATTTTCGCTGCTAATCATGGCCATCATTATGTTGGCGTTGCGGCGCGAAAGTATGCGGACTACCCTGGCGCAATACAAGGCTGCGCCGGCACCAGCTAAACGTAAATTCCTGGTTTTAACCTTACTGGGCGGCATTTTTCTTACCATTAATTGGTTTGTATTTATTTACGTTATCAACCACATCGATATCCAGACGGGTTCTTTTTCTTACCTGCTCTGCCCCATTTTAACAGCCTTGCTGGGTTATCTGCTACTAAAAGAAGAACTAAAGCTAAACCAGTGGCTAGCCATTGGCATGAGTTTACTTAGCTGTTTTATGCTGGGCACCGGCTCGGCACTAAATTTATTTTACAGTTTACTCGTGGCCAGCAGTTACGCTCTCTACCTAATTACCCAACGCCTTTTAAAAGATTACGACAAAATGGTCCTGCTCACGCTACAGTTAATTGTGTCTTTCTCTTTGATGGGGCCGTTTTACAACTACTTTAATGCCGGCCATGCACTGGGTACTGATTTTTACTTCTTTGGGGTAATTATTATTTTAAGCGCGGGCTTTACGGTAATACCTTTGTTTCTAAACCTGTATGCGCTTACCGAGCTAAAATCCGGCACTATTGGCATATTAATGTACCTGAACCCTATTATTAATTTTGTTATGGCTTTCCTGTATTTTCAGGAACAAACCAATACGTACAAAGGCCTGGCTTACGCTATTATTTTTGTATCGGTAGTGGTGTATAATTGGCGGGGGCAAAAAAGAAGAAAGTTAAAGCCGGCATAAGAATTTTAGCTATTTATGCAATTACTCACCTAAACTGCTGGCATGTGCTTCTATTTTGCTTAGTTCAGGATAGCTGTTGCCTATTCTTTAAAATATTAAAGCGGTAAGGCCGCGTAATAAACAATCATCACCCGGCCTTACCGCTTTAATATTTTTCTATTAAATGAAACTCTGATTATGCAACCTACTTTTTTACTCGCTAATCAATTAAGCGCCTAACGGGAAGTTAAATACAAAGCTGGTACCATCGGGGGTAATGCCGTCCAGGCGTACCATACCGTTGCGGGTGTTATTCAGGGCGGCATCTAAATCGGTGAGGGAATTTACCGGCCGGCCATTTACGCTGGTAATAATAGTGCCTTTGGGTACACCCGCCGAATCGAAGAATCCACCTCGTTGCATTTCGGTAATGACCAACCCGGATCTTAAGCGGTATCTTTCTTTGATATTGGCGGGTAACGGTGCAAAAGTTGCGCCTAGCTTTGCCTGCATACCACGGGCGGCGTTGCTGTTTTCGCTGGCTACCGGGTTACCAGTTTCGGCTCCTTTTAAGGTTACATTAACGTTGCTTTTCTGTTTACCCCGCAAATAGGTTAGTTCTACCTTATCGCCGGGCTGTAAACGGCCAATTCTTTCCGAAAACTCCGCCGACGACGCCACCTGTACCCCACCTATACTCTGAATAATATCGCCGGCTTTTAAACCGGCCGCCGCCGCGCCGCTACCGGGTTGTACGCCTGTAATATAAACGCCCCGCACCGAGGCCGGATCAATCCCTTGCTCCCGCAAAATCTGGTCTTCTACGGCTGGTGCCGGGAAACTTACACCTAAATAGCCGCGTCGTACTTCGCCGTATTTTCTAAAATCGCTTACAACTTTTTTAACCAGTTCTACCGGAATAGCAAAACCATAACCGGCGTAACTACCGGTTTGCGAGGCAATAGCTGCGTTTATACCAATTAACTGACCGGTGGCATTTACTAAAGCACCGCCGCTGTTACCAGGGTTTATGGCCGCATCAGTCTGGATAAAAGACTCAATAGCCGAACTGGGAGAAGGTTGGGCGTTACCGTAATAATTTTCCTGGCTGGGGCGGTTTAAAATACCAATACTCCGGCCTTTGGCACTTACTATACCGGCCGTAACCGTAGAGTTAAGCGATAAAGGATAACCTACAGCCAAAACCCACTCGCCTACCTGCACATTATCAGAATTACCTAAAGTAACAATGGGCAATTTGGTGCCGCCTACTTTTACCAGGGCCAAATCGGTGCTGGGGTCGCGGCCCACCAAAGTACCTTTAAACGAGCGTTTATCCGGTAAAACTACCTCAATGGCCGAGGCATTTTCGATTACGTGGTTGTTGGTAACAATATAGCCGTCGGGGGTAATAATTACGCCCGACCCGGAAGCCCGCGACGGCGCCGATGATTGCGGCGAACCAAAAAGTTCTTCAAACACATTACCGCTACCTCCGGCATTGCCCGCGTA
Source organism: Adhaeribacter sp. (assembly GCF_057359045.1). Classification (NCBI taxonomy): domain Bacteria; kingdom Pseudomonadati; phylum Bacteroidota; class Cytophagia; order Cytophagales; family Hymenobacteraceae; genus Adhaeribacter; species Adhaeribacter sp. The sequence goes on along the minus strand of NZ_JBMQUD010000021.1, from coordinate 23,550 downwards.
AGTGGTTTTTATGTGCACCACCGCCGGGCTTACCATTTTGGCGGCCTGCACAAAATCGGGAATGGCCGCCGCATTATTGTTATTGGTGTAATTAACAAATTGTACGTTGGGTTGTTCTTCGGTGTAATAAGTGGCATTCTGGCGGTTATCTAAATACCGGTAACCCGCTATCGCCAGTACTGCTGAAATAAGGGCAATTATTAAAACATAAGCTGCTTTTTTCATGGTATACTAACTTTACTAGGATTGAATTTTCGGTTTATATCGGTTTAAACTCTAAATTATTTTTCTTTAAGTAAAAAATCAAAACCCAATATGCTGAATATTGGTGTTGAACCTGCTTTATTCTGAAATAAATGCTGGCACATAAAATATTATTAATTTAAAAAGCCAAGCATTGCAAAATGTTTGTAGCATAAGGCTTTAAAGGATTATCCTGCTTAACCATCGCACCTTTTAATAGTATCGTTATTCTTTAGTTTTAGTTTAATTTATTTCTTTACGATTCTCATTGATAAGCTTTAGCTAAGTTATTTAACCCGGGAGTTTTGTGACCATAACTACCGGTTGGTTATCCTACTTGATTCCTGGCTATGGCAGTTTGTATGGCTGGCAATAACCGGTAAATAGTGGGGCTGGTGGTTATGTGTTGTAGCTGTTGTAACAGATTATAAAGTGCCTGCTGTAACAGCCGATCGTTTTTGCCATAGTCCCAAATGGGTAAAATACAGATGCTAAATATTTCTTCAAAGTTTTTTTCCTGCCGGATAATACGCACTTTACCGTCGTTGTCTTTTATTTCTAGTTCCGGATGGTGCTGCGCGCGGTACGCCAGCAAATCGGCCAGAGCCTGCAAACATAAAATGGCGGTACCGGGGTCGTTAATACCAGGACTGAGGGCTCTTACGGCCATTTCCATCAATTGCCGGAAACCGTAAAAATAATTGGTATCAATCGGTTCGCCCCTTTGAATATTCAGTGATGCCACTACCTGCTTTTCCCATTTCTCCGGAACACTTTCTACTGCCGGCACCAGTAACAAAGGCGTGCCTTGGAGCACATACGTTTCGGTAGAATAAATAAAAACCACCATTTTTTCTTCCTGCTTACAAATATTCAGCAGCATGTTTTTATCAAAACCCTGGAATATGCCCGAAAAAGGTGCTTTTATTTTATACCCTTGGGTTGGTTCTTGGGTAGGTACAAGTGGGGTTTCGCGTAAAAAGTTTTTTTCGAGAGCAGTTTGGGTTTGCTTGTAAATCCGGTGAACAATGGTTTCGTATTTAACCGATTGCGTAATGTAGTGCAGGAAATAAATAAAAAGAATAATATCGAAAACTGTAAAAAAAATGAGCAGGTAAGTACTTAGAGCCGGTACGTAAATACCCGAATCGATATCGCGGATGGTACTGAGCAGGAAAAGAGCGTATACAATGGTGCCAATGTAAAAGCCTAATATTACCTGCTGAAAACGGTTACCAATTAGTTTATCCAGTACCCGGTTGCTTAAATTAGACGCCGCCTGGTTTAAGATAATCATTACCATAGAAAAACTAAATACCGTTAGCGAAAGAATACCGGCGGCAATAGTAGAAATAATACTACGGGCGGTGCTGGCATCTTTTAGGCTAAGCCAATCCCACTGCGATTTAAAGTCTTTACCCGTATCAGAATAATCAAAGGTAATCATGATGTACGACAGGGTCAGGAAAATTACCGCAATAATGGCTGGCAGAAAGGCAATACTATTTACAGCCCAATTTATTTGTATTCTAAGCCATTTAATTGCGCTGTTTATCATGCCGAATACCCGTTTGGGGTTAATTACAGAGTTGGTAAAAAATTATCCCAATTGCGGGCAGCAATGGAATTTTATTTTTTAATCTTTTTTTACGTTTTGTAGCGTGGAGTTTACTACCTGGTCGGAGCTTTTAATAATGCTGAATTTCCCATTTGTTTCCAGTACAATGGCTTCTATTTGCCCCAACGACAGAATACCCTGGCTGCGGGCCGCCTGAAATAACTCTTCTTTTTTAACCCGTTCTTCCCGCAACGCCTGGTCTTTAAACTGGCCCTGGTAAAATAATAAGCGGGGCTCCGATTTTACCATTTTATTAAAAACCGGCACGCGTACATAAACCCACGAGACTATAAATTGTAGCAAAACCAATAGCGCCAAACCCGCTATGCCTTCGGCTAAGGGCGTATCTTTCGAAAGCATGGCCGTAGCCAAAGTAGATCCCAGGGCTACCGTTATAATAAAATCAAAAGCATTCATCTGGGCCAGGGTACGCTTACCCGATATGCGCAGAATAACCACTATAGCTACGTAAGCAAGCGTACCGGTAAGTAATATTTTAACTATTTGAGACCAGTTATCGAAAAGCATATAGGTACATGGTTAAGCTTGGTAAATATTAAAATTACACTGGGGTATCCGGCTCATTACTACCGGGGCTCACCTCCACCGGTACACCCGTTGGGTTTATTAATTGTACCTGCTGCCGCGGGTAAACCGGAATAATTTTGCCCAGGTATTCGGGTTTATTTAGTTCCTGGGCAGTTCGCAAGGTAAGTTCGCTTTTCCATTTGCGCCGCTCCCGCGCGCCCACTAAATACCGGATGGTTAAATTGGTCCAGGAGTCTTCGCTCGATAAATAAACTTGGGGCTTTTCCGAAACGCTATCCTGCAGGCCGGCCCGCCCCATTAAGGCGGCATACTGGCGGGCCGGCTCTACCATATAATTGGCTAATAAGTCAACCGCCGTATTTTCCAGCACTTTTAAAGCCAACGGCAAATCCGATTCGTTGGCTACACTCACGGGCAGTTCGTCCCATACATAAGGGAAATCGCCGGTTAGGTTGGTTACGGTGCCGGTTAAAATTTCATTGTTCGGGAAGGTGACCATGCGGCCGGTAGGTTGCTCGGCGTTTACATAACCGGCCTGGTACGGCGACCCAATTTCCCAGACGGTGGTGGTCAGGAAATCAATCTGGTAAACATCTCCGAAAACTTCGCCCACCCTAATGCGATCGCCGACCCGGTAATACCCCTGAAAAGAGTTTAGCAGCCAACCCGTAAAACTTTCGATAGGCGTTTGCAACGACCAGGAAAGAGCCAGGCCAATTAAACCCAACGAACCCACTAAAGCCCGGATATCGCCGGCTACTACACTTAAAGCTACCCCGGTGGCCAATAGCCAAACCGCAATTGATACCAAAGAAATAATGGCTCCGGAACTTCCCCAGCCCCCAATTACCTTTTGTAGCAGTTTCTTTAGCAGCCAGGCTACTAACCAGGCCAATATTAAGCAACTAAGCGCAATCAGAATTTTGGGCAGGTTATAAAAAAAACTACTCCACAGGTTTTGCAAAGCGCTAATGGCCTCGTCGGTGGCCTCGCTAGCCGAAAGACTTAAGCTATCCGGTGTTTGGGTGATTAACTTGGTACCCAACACAGTGGTAGTGATAGTTGAATCCGGCAACGTAGTGGCCGCAGTTGTTTCGGAGTTATTGTCCTGAGCCAGCCCGGCTTCGCCCGGCGAAAACAACAGCAACATAAAACCCGTTAGAGCCACCGCCAGAATAGAGGCTTGCCGGAAGTTCTTTAGCCGGTTTTCGGCACCTTTAACCGCCGAACCCCGCCTGACATTTCTTTTGCGTTGCCGCCTTTTGGTAATGCTGCCGGAGCGCCGGTTAATGTCCGTTTGCATACCAGCCCGGTTACGGACAGATAGCTTATTGGCGGCGGCAGCTTTACGTTTGTTTGTAAAAAAGGGCATAATCTACGGGAGCTAAATAATGATGGCAAATGGGCAAATCCACTAGAAAAGCACCTTACTCATACTGGCCAGGCGAAAAGTCCGGATAAAGTACCCTAGCCGGTAAATGCTTCAACATTAATAATATTAATAATGAAAGTTTTGTTAGGTATAGGAGGCCGCGCCTAGAGGTCAGGCAAAAATAAAATTCAGTGCGCTTTTACAGACTCCGCTAATCAACCGTTATAAGCTGCCATTCTAAGCTAAAGTTCAGGACTTAACCGGATCTCAAAAATCAAACCTTATAACTTAATTCTCCGCTTACAAACCTTCGCCACTGCCACCTACTATCCTTAATATTTCGGCTTTAAACCCAGCTTCTTCTAGAGCATTCTCAATAATTTGGGGGTCCAGGTTTTCGCCCGAAACACTTAATATTTTGTCTTCGCTGTTGGTATCTACCTGCCAATGGCTAATATTGGGAGCTTTATCCAGAAAACCGGCTACTTCCGATACATTTTCCTGGGTATTCAGGTTGGTTTTAAATTTTAAAATTTTCATGCTATACGTTTTCTTTTTATTTTTTACTCCGGATAACAACAATTGTTGCAACCGAACTACCGCTGGCTGCTCTGCTTAAATGTTAGTTAAGGATGAGACTAAATATTTTTACAGGAGATTTGATTAGAGAAATTTTAAACTTGCCGGCCTTACAAAAAGTATGGGTTATTTTTGTACGAAGTAAAAAAACACTGTTCCCAGCCTTATTTTAAATTTATATATTAGTAAGCTTATAGGCTTTAAAACCCAGACATGCGGCACTTGTATTTTATACCCAACTTTCTAAAGCCATACTTACCCAAACCCCGGTATCGGCTGCATTTAATGGGAGGAATAATTTTGTTATTAACGCAATGCCAATCGGCTACCTTGCCCCAAACCAATGCTGGTACCGCTGTTCTAAACCAGGAGTTTAAAATAAGCCTGAACCAAACAGTTATTTTGCAAGAAGATAAGCGCGCCGGTAATAGCCGCCTGGGTAAGATTAAACTGGTAAAACTGGAAGATAGCCGGTGCCCGGCCCAAACTACTTGTATAAGACAAGGTGCGGTAATAACAACTTTGGAGGTTATAACCAACTTACCCAAAACCCAAATAGTGCGCTTATTTATTGGCGATATGATGCCCCAAGATTCCCGGAATAAAAGAAATATATCGTCCGATACCTTGTTGGTAGCTTTAAATAATAAGGTAAACTATCAACTTATTTTAAAAGATGTACAGCCTTACCCTGGTACTTCAATGGCTGCGCCACAGGCAATATTGCTGGTGAAAAGACCATAAAAAAAGCCTGAATTACTTCAGGCCTCTGGCGGCGGAGTCAACGTTTTGCACGTTATGTTCTCCAAATTGGTCGGCTTGTTCCGCCGTTTTGGCCGTATCACCAATAGGAGCCGGCCTTGGCTTAGCTAAATTGGGGTCATCACCCACAATGGCTTCAGCAGTTCCTTTTTCTCCTTCCGGATAATCTTCCTGAATCTTTTTCTGGTCGGCAGAGCAACTGGCTGTAGCTGCTACTATTGCCAGTCCTAAAGTTATGTGCAATAATTTTTTCATAGTTTTATTTCGACGCTTGGCAGATTTGTTAAACGAGCTTTAGGCACAAAAAGTTAGAAAAAGTATATTTATTTAGCCTCAGTCCCAGATAAATCACCTTTAAAGTAAATTTTTACGGTAAAAATCCGTTGCCAGGCCAAATATCTGTAATTCAGCACCAGGTTGCATCTGGTTTACACGCCCAAGTTAAAAAAGCTTTTATTCTGGGTAAAAATTAGGATGGGGTGCGATAGCGCTTCTTCGGGCCTTTTACTTGGGCCTACCGTTCAGAAAATAATTAAACCCGGTACTTTTTCCGGGGAAAAAAGAAAATTCATCGGCTCCGGTTACAAGCGGGCGCAGCAGTACATTCGCCGATATCATTCATTTACCTGGCAGCAATCCGGCTTCCCAGCCTACAAATAGGTCCAGCCCAACGGTACCTAAACCAAAAAACCCGTTCTACTTTTTCTTTTGGCCATTTTTCTTACCGGAGCCAATCTGCACCTGATTTGCCAGGCCTTTGTAGCAGAAAAGCCACTAACTATATTTTACGCAACAGGTGATTTCCGGCTCATGTCAGGAGGAGGAGCATCTCAGAATAATACAAATAAATATTAAATAATATAATGTATGTTAATTTTAATTCCTTTATATTTATAAAAAATAAATCACCGAAATCATGAACGAACTACTACAGGCCGCCGCCGCTCCTGCCAATATTATCCCGACGGCATTAATGGTCTTTGTACTTTTATATTGGCTGGTGGTTCTCGTGGGTTTACTGGATCTAGATGCTTTTAACTTAGATTTAGAAACTACTACGGAAGCAGACCTGAATGGCGCGGAAGCCATTGTTTGGCTAAATTCGGCGCTGGCTTTTTTTAACCTGGGCCGGGTACCGTTTATGCTGTTCCTGAGTTTTCTGGTACTTCCCTTTTGGGCCCTGGCCTTGTTGGCAAATTATTATTTAGGTACAGCCAGTCAGTTTACCGGATTTTTACTTTTGCTGCCGGCCTTTATACTGGCGTTGTTCTTTTCTAAAATATTAACGAGCCCTTTTGTAAAGCTGTTTGGCGCACTCGAAAAAGAGCATTATGGCAACGCCGTGGTGCTGGGCCAAGTATGTACGGTGGTTTTACCGGCTTCGGCCACTGAACTAGGACAAGCTACTGTAAAAACCGAAGGCTCGCCGCTCTTGCTAAACGTTAAAACCACCGGCAATGCTAAAATTAAAAAAGGCGAAACGGCGGTGGTAATTGAGTACAACGAAAAAAGCAAATATTACCTGATAGAGCCTTACCAACTTTTATAACCTGGAGCGGCTGGTGCAACAGAGCTATGTAGTTTATTTACTTAGTTTTGGGTATTACGCAGCATCCTTATTTTTACTATATTTACTTCTTTAATATTTTACCAACCTTATATTTAGTAAACCCATGTAAACCCTGGCATCTGTTTTATCGGGCCGATTAACGACAAAGCAAAAACCAGAAACAGGTGCCCTTCTTTTTATTTTTCATTTAAGTACTCAGCCAATAGTTAGTTTTCCGGTAGAGCCAGAAAATTGCTTATACCAAGGCACCCGGCCAGCATAAAAAGGCGGTGGTATAGCCCTGAATAAAACAAATTAGCTGTTTAATCTAACGTTGGCTGGCCCTGTGGCAGCCTGGTAAACCTATTATTATAAATTAAACTTAACTCCTATTCCTAAACACTTTTACTACCAACCATCATGATTGCACAATTATCCTGGACCATCGTCGGTATACTGGCGATATTCTTCTTTGGCTTAATTGCCATTGTTATTAAAATGTACCAAAAGGCCATTCAGGGCGAAGCCCTGGTCCGGACCGGCCTCGGCGACACCAAAGTTTCGTTCTCCGGCATATTTGTCGTGCCCGTTATTCATAAGCTGGAAATAATGGATATTACCTTAAAAACCATTGTTATTTCCCGCACCGGCTCTGAAGGCTTAATTTGTAAAGATAATTTACGCGCCGATATTAAGGTGAACTTCTTTTTACGGGTAAATAAAACGCCCGAAGACGTAATCCAGGTAGCCCAATCCATCGGGTGCCGCCGCGCCTCCGACCACGCCGCGTTAGAAGGTTTATTTGATGCTAAATTTTCGGAAGCCCTAAAAACTGTGGGTAAGCACTTCGATTTTGTGGATTTATACCAAAGCCGCGACGACTTTAAACGCCAGATTCTGCAAACCATTGGCGTAGATTTAAACGGGTATATCCTGGACGATTGCGCGATTGATTACTTAGAGCAAACCTCCATCAGCAGTCTGAACGAAAACAATATTCTGGATGCAGAAGGTATCAAGAAAATTATTGACTTAACTGCCCGCCAGAAAGTACAAGCCAACTTAATTGAGCGAGAAAAAGAAAAAACCATTAAAAAGCAAAACGTAGAAGCCCAGGAAACCATCCTGGAACTGGAACGCCAACTTATCGAAAATGAGGAAAAGCAAAAACGCGAAGTAGCCAATATTCGGTCCCGGGAATATTCCGAAGCTGAAAAAGTGCGCCAGGAAGAACGGCTGAAAGCCGAAAAAGCCAAGATAGCTACCGATGAAGAATTAAAAATTGCCGAGCAAAACCGCGACCGCCAGGTCCTGGTAGCCGAGCGCAGCAAGCAACGCACCGATGCCGTGGAAACCGAACGCGTAGACCAGGCCCGGTTACTCGAAGCGAATGAAAAAGAACGCATTGTAGCCCTGGCCCAGATTGAAAAAGAAAAAGCCATTGAAGAAGAGCGTAAAAATATTCAGGGCATTATCCGGGAGCGCGTAATCGTAGAAAAAGCCACGGTGGAAGAACAGGAACGCATTAAAGATACGGTAGCGGTAGCCGAAGCCGACCGTCTGAAAAAAGTTGCTGTTACCAAAGCGCAGCAAGAAACCGAAGAAGCCACTATTACCTTTGTGGGCGCCGCCGACATGGAGCGCAAAGCCGCTGAGTTCCGCGCAAAGCAGGTAATTATTGATGCCGAAGCCGAAAAAGCCAGCGCCGATAATAAAGCTCAGGCTATTAAAATATTAGCCGAAGCCGAAGCCAGCAAAGAAGCCGCCATTGGTTTAGCTGAAGCCCAGGTAATGGAAGCCAAAGCCCAGGCCCGCAAAAAAGAAGGCGAAAGCGATGCCGCCGTACTGCAATTACATGCTACCGCCGAAGCCAAAGCCATTCAGGCCAAAGCCGAAGCCCAAGCCGATGCCGACGAAAAGCTGGGAATTGTGTCCGCCAAGGTAGCCAAAGAAAAAGGCTTAGCCGAAGCATCCGTGATTGAAATGACCGCCGATGCCGAGCAGAAAAAAGGCTTAGCCGAAGCCCGCGTAAACGAAGAGAAGTTTACCGTGGAAGCCAAAGGCATTGAGCAAAAAGCCGACGCCATGCGCAAACTGGACGGCGTAGGCAAAGAGCACGAAGAGTTCAAACTGCGTTTGGACAAAGACAAAGCCATCGACCTAGCCCAAATCAATATCCAGAAAGATATTGCCGCTTCCCAGGCCGAGGTGATTGCTGAAGCTTTAAAAGCTGCTAAAATCGATATCGTGGGTGGTGAAACCATGTTCTTCGACCAGATTATCGGCTCCATCACGAAAGGTAAATCCGTGGACCGTTTAGTTACCAACAGTGAAGTGCTGGGCACCGTGAAAGACGCCTTTTTTAAAACCAACGGCGACGGCAAAGTGCACTTTAAAGAAAATCTGCACTATTTTATGAATCAGTTCGGAATGAAATCTGAAGACGTACGTAACCTGAGTATCTCGGCATTACTGCTGAAAATGATGCAGCGCAGCGCCGACGACAGTACCACCGACCTGCTGCAGCGACTCACCAGCACCGCCACCGCCATGGGCATTTCGGATAAGCCGGTAAAAAGTATTGTGTTGAATTAAAGTTTGAATTAGGTAAGTCTGTTAAAATTTAGCAGGCTTACATTATTTAATCTTTAAAAAATATAAAATTTATATAATTTAAAATAAATCGTGTTTGCTTTTTTAAAACCAACATTCCTATATACTAAACTATATACGGATAAAGTTGAAATAACCCGGTTAGATAAAGGCTTAACTATCAGCCGTTCCGCATTAGAAAAATTTTCTAATGTAAGATTGGTAATAGCTGACTTTTATAAGGCTGAAGAATTCGTTAGCTCGATTATTAAAGAACTCCTAGCTTCCAATACCATATTTCAACCTTCACATAAAATTTTAATCCAGCAAATGGATAAATTAGAAGGAGGACTTTCAGATGTTGAAAGAAGAGCTTTACGAGACTTAGGCGAACATGTAGGCGGTCGTTATGTAAAATTGGTGGAAAGCGAAAAACCACTAACTACTTCCCAAGCTTTACTTGAATTATTAAAAAAATAGTTCAAGGAGAAAATACATGTATAGATATAGTATTTGCGAAACATTAAAGCCCGAAGTAAAAGAAATGGGAGAAATTAACCCAGAAGATGTGCTGCGGCTTTTCGATGAGTTTCCGTGGATTGCTTTATTAAAACAACATAACCAAACCCCGGAAGAAGAACAATATTATTCGCCCTCTCTGGAAATTGAAAATAAATTTAACCACCACGGCTTAACATTTTCTATAGTTGGCTACGAACACAATCATGAATACTATATTTTTTACAAGCGACCGGCCATAAAGAAGTTTCTCTTTGGCCTCTATCAGAAGAAAGATGAAAATTATTTATCTGATAGAACTGGGCAAAGTTTAGAACAATGTGAAAAAGCACTTCAGGCATTGCTTGATGATGATTTGGAATTTTTAAATAATAATTTGGGATAAGCTATCTGTTTTACTAGCGCAAGTTTAGTGAAGCGTAACTTGTGTTATTTTAAAATAGCAAGTTTTCAACTTGCCGCTTTACACTGGTTTGAAAACCAAGTCTATGCAATGCGCTTTCCCCTGTCGCGAGCGTCTTCGCTCGTGATGACTTTCTGGCTGGCCTCTAGCCAATATAGAAACAAATTAAATTGGCCAGAGGCCGGAAGATAATAAGCACGAGCGAAGACGCTCGCGCTATAAAAACTATTAAAAACCTTAGTTCCTACCCCGTATGAACGATACCAATACCACCGCTGAAACCAAATCCGAAACCGTGCAACTGGAAAGCGGCACCTACGAAATACTGCGCAACCGCCTACAGGAAAACGCGAAAGACCTGCAAGCACGCCTGCACAACTTAAACACCGAACGCAAGCAGGTATTTGGCGCCATCGAAACATCTTTGCTGGCCACGGAACGCGTAACGACGGAGAATAACTGCGTGCCCTGGGACATGGTACCGGTGGGCGATTCGTTTTTATTTGGCTACAACGTGGTCATTGGGTTGAAATCGGAGGTGGAGCTGGCAGATGTGTTTAGTGTGTACCGCTACCAGGACCGTACGTTTCATCTTCAAACCCTGGATATCCTAAATAACCCAACGTTTAAAGACGATTTCCAGAAGCTGTACAAATATTACAAGAACACGCAGTTTGTAAAGTTTGCGGTGATGGGCACCAGTTTGTTTATGGTGTTCCGGGTGGGCAAAGGCGTAAACGATATTAAGACTTTTAAATGGGCGCTCAAAGACGATAGCATTACATATTTAGATAACCGCTCCGACCATGAATATATTTACCCGAACCAGCACGATTTTACCTGGAAACGCCCGGCCCGCGAAGCCCAGCGCGCCGGTAAATTTCCGCACGTTTCCATCGAAGACAAGGTTTTTGTAGAAACCATCCACGGCGATTTAACCATAAAAGTAGAAGATAATACCGCCAGCGGTCAGGGCATTTATTCCGAAGAGGTAGAAGACAAGGACCAGACCCTCGACGATTCCGAAATTTATTACACCATCATCGGGAATTTAGTCTTACTAAAAATTCGTCCGTACCGCGAACTAAAATACCGCTACCTGGTGTACAATGCCAAGCTGCAAACCGTGCGCCGCATCGATGCGCTGGAAGAATGCTGCGTGTTGCTGCCCGATAATCAAGGCATTATTTACGCTTACGGTTATTATTTGCAAACCGGCGAGTTTAAGCAATTCGAGAATAATCTGCAGAATATGGTGTTTGAGAAGCGCATCACCTCGCCCAACGGCGAAGATTATTTGTACGTGTTCTACAACAAGGAATCGGGCGTTTATTTATTGCTGTCTTATAACATCATCGCCCAGAAAATAGAGAACCCGATTGTTTGCCACGGCTACGCAATATTTGAGAACGGCGAACTGTGCTTTTTCCGGGCCGATGCCGAACCCAAAAAACACCACGCCATCCAAATCTGGCAAACGCCTTACGTGGGGCCAAACTTTATGCTGCCGGTTACCCAGGAATCGTATTTATACAAAATCGGGAACAAAGATATTGTGCGGGCCATGGCCGAAAACCAGGAAATGCTTACGCTTTTAAACAAAGACGATTCCTACGCCAACCTGTACCTCGATTTAATAAAACGCACCACCGATACCCTGGATGCCTACCATTGGCTGAGCCGCGAGGAACTTTATAACCTGGCGCAACCCTTAACGGCCATCCGGCAAACCGCTACCGCCGCCGTAGATGAGTTTGAGAAAGTTATTACCATCCGGAAGAACACCCAGGAACAAATAAATGCGGTGGCCGCCAAAGCCGATGCACTCATTAACACCCTGAAATTCCAGAAGGCCGAAAATATTAACCAGTTTGTGCAGTACCTGGCCCAGTTGCGTGCGCTCCGCGGCGAAGTAATTTCGCTGAAAGATTTGCGCTACACTGACGAAGCCCGCATTGCGACTTACGAAACCCAGCTCGCCAATTTCACCCAGGAAATATCAGATAAAACTGTCGAGTTTCTATTGCAAGATGCCGCCCTGGCGCCCTACGAAACGCGGGTGAAAACCCTGGATTCCGGCATTCCAAACATCGCCAAAGTAGTGGAAGCCGATGCCACCGACATGGAAATAACGGCCATTGCGCAGGAACTCGAAATGCTGATTGACGTGGTGAGCAACCTCAAAATAGAAGATGCTACCCAAACCACGCGCATCATCGAGAATATTTCGGCCATTTATTCCGGGTTTAACCAAACCAAAGCCGCCCTCAAACGCCGCCGCAAAGAGTTGCTGAGCGTGGAAGGCAAAGCCGAATTTAACTCGCAAATGAAGCTGATTAGCCAGGGCGTGATAAATTACCTGGACCTCTGCGACACGCCGCAAAAGTGCGAAGAATATTTGGCCAAACTCATGGTGCAGCTGGAAGAACTGGAAGGCCGCTTTCCGGATTTTGAGGAGTTCCTGGACCAGCTCACCGTAAAGCGCGAAGAAATTTACGACACCTTCGAATCGAAAAAAGTAAGTTTAACCGAAGCCCGGAACAAACGCGCTACGGGGCTAGAACAATCTGCGGATAGAATATTAAAAGCCATCCAGAGCCGGTTAAGCAAACTCACTACGGTAAACGATATTAACGGCTATTTTGCTTCGGATTTAATGGTAGAGAAAGTCCGGAATATTACCGACGAATTATTAAGCGTGGGCGATACCGTGAAAGCCGATGCCATCCAGAGTCGCCTCAAAACCGTGCGCGAAGATGCCGTGCGCCAGCTCAAAGACCGCCAGGATTTATTTATTTCCGGAGCCGATGTTTTAAAGCTGGGCAACCACCATTTTACCGTCAATACCCAACCGCTGGCCCTCAGTATTGTGCATCGCGACGGCGACATGTACTTCCATTTGGCCGGCACCAGTTTCTTTGAAAAAATCACGAACACCGCGTTCTTAAACTTTAAACCGGTTTGGGAGCAAACGCTGGTTTCGGAAAATAACGAGGTATACCGCGCCGAATATTTAGCTTACCAATTGCTGCAAATTACTCAGAACCAGCGTTCCAGTCCCGATGCGGCTTTGGCTTATTTAAAAACCGATGAGCTGCATAAATTGACTTTCGCCGAACTAACTGATTACACGCAGCGGTTTATGGCGTTGCGGTTTAACGAAGGCTATATCAAAGGCGTGCACGACCACGATGCTGCCCTTATTTTGCAAAGCCTGGTGCAACTGGTAAAAACGACTGATTTATTGCGTTTCGATTCGCCGGCCCGGGCGTGTGCCGCTTTGTTCTGGCATAAATTTGTACCGGCCACTCGCAAAGAAATTTTAAACGCGCAGTTAAAAGGCGCCGGCGCGATTTTGCAGGGATTCCCCCATACGCATCAGTTTGAAAATATTATTACGGAGCTCCACGCCGATATTTTAACCTTTGTTCAGGAAACCAACTTAGCCACCGAAGCCGAGGTAGCCGAAGCCGCCGAATATTTATTCCGGGAAATAGCCCGCCACGACGAATTTATTATCTCGGGCGAAGCCGCCGCTTTGTACACCAGTTTCACGCAATATTTAACCCAAAACAAAGCCCAAAGCACCTACGAAACCTCGGTAAAAGCCCTGGAACAAGACGTGGTAGCTCAGGTTAATTTAATCCGGCACTGGCTGCGCGCCTTTGTTCAGAAAGCCAATCAACCCGAAAAAAACCTTTTTATTCCGGAAGCGGCGGTACTTTTATTAACCAATTCTTACAGGGCCTCGGCGGTAATCAGTACGGCTTTAATGCAAAATATTGCTGGTTTGCGCGGGGCGCATCCGTTAATTGTGGAGCAGCAATATACCTTGCAGTTTAACCAGTTTTTAAACAAGCTGCGCACTTACGAAACCACGGTGGTGCCCGATTACAACCAGTTTACCGAACTTAAAAAGAGCCTGATTCAGGAATTTGAAGCCGAACTGCGCCTGAATGAATTTAAGCCGCGTGTGCTCTCGTCGTTTGTGCGCAATAAACTCATCGACCAGGTTTATCTGCCTTTAATCGGCGCCAACTTAGCCAAACAAATGGGCACCGCCGGCGAAAACAAACGCACCGATTTAATGGGCTTGTTGTTGCTGTTATCGCCGCCGGGTTACGGCAAAACCACCATCATGGAATATATTGCCAACCGCCTGGGCATTATTTTTATGAAGATAAACGGTCCCGCCATCGGGCACGCCGTTACCGCCCTGGACCCCGCCGAAGCCCCTAACGCTGCTGCCCGCGAAGAACTCGAAAAACTCAATTTAAGTTTTGAAATGGGCGATAACGTGATGATTTATTTGGACGATATTCAGCATTGCAACCCGGAGTTTCTGCAGAAGTTTATTTCGTTGTGCGATGCCCAGCGCAAGATTGAAGGCGTTTACAAAGGCAAAAGCAAAACCTACGATTTCCGGGGCAAAAAAGTGTGCGTGGTGATGGCGGGTAACCCCTACACCGAAACCGGCGAGAAATTTCGGATACCCGACATGCTAGCCAACCGCGCCGATATTTACAACCTGGGCGATATTATTGGCAACACTGCCGATGCCTTTAAACTCAGCTACCTCGAAAATGCCTTAACTTCCAACACGGTATTGGCCGGACTGGCAAGCAAAAGTCAGAAAGATTTGTACCCGCTTTTGCAACTGGCGCAAACCAACAACGCCGAAGGCTTAACCTTTGAAGCCAACCATTTGCCCGCCGAACTGAACGAATATTCGCAGGTTTTGCAAAAGCTTTTGAAAATCCGGGACGTGATTTTAACCGTGAACCTGGAATATATCCGGTCGGCGGCGCAGGCCGAGGAATACCGCACCGAACCACCGTTTAAGCTGCAGGGCTCCTACCGCAACATGAACAAGCTGGCCGAAAAAGTAATGCCCATTATGAACGAAGACGAGCTGCAAACGCTTATCCGGAGCCACTACGAAGCCGAAGCCCAAACCCTGACCACCGGCGCCGAAGCCAATTTATTAAAGCTAAAAGAACTCCTGGGCTTGCTCTCGCCCACCGAAGCCCAGCGCTGGCAGGACATTAAAGCCACCTTTGTGCGCAACCTCAAACTAAACGCCTTCGGCTCCGGTAACCAGGTAAACCAGGTGCTCACCCAAATGGAGAATATTTCAGAAGGCTTGAGTGGAATTAAAGATGTGCTGGGGCAGTTTAAAGGAGATGGGGTGGAGATATAAACTTAATTAAATGAATAACATATTTGTATAATTATTATATTCAAGCTTTTAGATATATATTTATTATGGAAAACTCTTATTTCATCTTTTCTGAAAGAGAAATTAATATAGAAAGATTCCATATATGTAATTGGCAATTTAATGATAATAGTTCTCTTGTAGAATTTGGATGCGAAATAAAAGCAACGGATATACAAGGATTCAATACTTTAACTTTAGATCTGTTTCTACCTTGGCTTCAAGTAGGTAGTTTGGCAGAAGACTTTTATCCCAAGCTAAAAGATTCTGCTAATAGTAGGTTTATTTTCAATGATTCCATATTAAGTACCTTATCTTTAGATGGAGGTGAGAATTTGAGCGGGGTTATACATGAATTCTCAGGTAGAAATAAGTTATGTATTCTTAAAGCTGACTTAGAACCTAATTTTAAGCGAAACCTTCTTACAATTAATGTTGATTGTACTGATTATATAAAATCCGCTAGTCAAGCTAATATTTATTTTAGATTCGCAATTAGGCCGAAGTTACCATTTATTTCAACAAGAAAGAATGGTATAGGAAAATCTACAATCATCTATGATATTAAAGTAAACGAGAAGCGTAACTTACCAGACAACTTAATTTCTGATTTAAAGATTAAACATTACTGTAAAATTTCTTCTTGCTTTTGCTTTAACATAATCCCTAATAACTATGACTTAACTTTTTTGGAATCAGATTCTTTAAGAAATGTTCGCACTTTAGAATACAAATCCTTTAATAAATACCTTGATGATAATCGTGTAAAAAAAGATGAGTTAATAGTTATCTTTAATAAAAAGGAAAAGCTAGATAGCTATTCCTTTTTTTCTATTTATACGCAAGAAAGGATTGGGGCTGGTCAGTTTGCACTTGCTGTACTTATTAATATTGTATGCGGTATCTTATTATTCATTCCTTCTTATAGAAAATCATTTAATCCAGAATTAACAATAACTTCTATTTGGTCAAATTTACCAATAGAAATAGGAGTAGCATTCATTTTAATTTTATTAATGATATTATACTTTATAAGACCATTATTCTTATCTAAATATTCATCTTTAAAATCGAAAATATTTTCTTAGTATACGCATAAATGAAAGCACTTTTAGATACTAATATAATTATCCATAGAGAAGCTGGCAGGGTAACTAATTTAGATATTGGGATTTTATATAAGTATTTAGAAAAGGCTAAATATGAAAAATGTATTCATCCCCTTACTATTGAGGAAATAAAGAAAAACCCCAATAAGGATACTGTAAATACTTTTCTGGCAAAACTAGGAAATTATACAGAGATACTTTCACCAGCTCCTATAAATCAACACATTACTGACATATCAAAAAAGTTTGACCATAATGCCAATGACTTATTAGATAGTAATCTACTTAACGAAGTTTATTGCAATAGAGTAGATATTCTTATTTCAGAAGATAAAAAAGTACATCGTAAAGCTGAGAGCTTAGGAATAACAGATAAAGTATTCACGATTGAATCTTTTCTTGAAAGGATAACAGGAGAATTTCCTGCACTTGTTGATTATAAAGTTTTGAACGTTAGGCAAGTATTATTTGGACAAATAAATTTGTCTGACCCATTTTTTGATTCTCTAAAAGAAGATTATCCTGGATTTGAGCAGTGGTTCGATAAGAAAGCAAGCGAGAAAGCCTATATAACTTATAATGCTACAAATAGTAAACTGTTATCCTTTCTTTATCTAAAAAGAGAAGATAAAGATGAAGTTTATAGCGATATAGAACCAATCTTTAAGCCTAAGAAAAGGTTAAAAGTCGGAACTTTTAAAGTAGTTGGGAATGGTGTTAGACTAGGAGAGCGTTTCTTAAAGATTATCTTCGATAATGCGCTGGCAAATCGGGTTGAAGAAATATACGTTACAATATTCGATAAGCGGGAAGAACAGAAAAGATTAATCGAGCTTATGAAGGCGTGGGGCTTCAATTTTTGGGGCATGAAAGGAGATGAGCAGGTTTATGTTAGAGATTTTAGAAAAAAATTTAATACTAATAATCCGCGATTCTCTTATCCTTTTACTTCTAAACTTCAAAAGAAGTTTATGGTCTCTATTGAGCCTCAATACCATACGGAACTCCTGCCAGATTCGATATTAAGGACTGAATCTCCATTGGACTTTATAGATGACCACCCCCATAGGAATGCAATTAATAAAGTATTTATTTCGCATTCATTCGAGAGAAAAATTAATAAAGGAGATATTATAATCTTTTATAGAATGGGTGAAACCTATCCTAAAGTTTATTCAAGTGTGATTTCAACAATCGGGTTAGCAATAGAAACAGATATAAATATTAAATCAGAAGATGAATTTGTTGCCAAGTGTAAGAACAGAAGCGTTTATAATGAAGTTGAGTTACGGCAGCAGTGGAACAAATTTCCTAAGTTAAAACCTTTTATTCTTTCATTTCTGTATGTTTATTCTTTTCCTAATCGGGTTAATCTCAAAGGATTAATAGAAGCTGGTATTATAGCAAATGTTGAAAGTGCCCCAAGAGGATTTACCCCCATTACAGAAGAACAATTCCAAACTATTATAAAACTTACCAAAACAGATGAAAGTTTTATTATCGATTAAACCAGAATTTGCAAACTTAATTTTTAATGGCACAAAAAAATTCGAATTCAGAAGGTCAATATTTAAAAATCAAGAAGTAAAGACAGTTGTTGTTTATGCGTCATCTCCAATGCAAAAAGTAATTGGTGAATTTGAGATTGAATCAATTTTAAACGAAGACCTTGATATTTTATGGAATAAAACAAAGGAGTTTGCAGGAATTGAAAAAGAATATTTTTATGAATATTTTAATAAAAAAGAACAAGGCTTTGCAATCAAAATTAGAAAAGTAAAGAAATATAAAGCTCCCCTTTGTTTAAAAAAGGATTTTAACTTAAGTCCTCCCCAATCATTTTTATATTTAAATCAATAGTATAGTTGATTAATGCCCAAATCCAGGTCTAAGACCTACACCCTCATTAACACCAAAAATACCTTTATCATTACTTTAGTGGTAATGGTGCTTACTATTCTGGGGGTATATTTCTGGGGATTGGGACAGCATTATACCTTTTACAAAAATTCGCTTATTAGCACTACTATTTTATCGGTTTCTTTTTTCCTGTTTATAACTATTGGCTTGTACCGGGGCGTAAAACTGAAAGATAATTTAGGCGCTATTACCGATAAAATGAAACTGCGAAAGTTAGATGGCCTACCCGATTTAGGAGTAGATAGCGATTTAGGTGCCGGTGATGATGGCTGTGCCGGAATTATATTGGCAATCCTGCTGTGGATATTAGCCGCAATAGCATTAGCAATATTTTTATGGATATTTGTTAATATATTAGAAATCGGGATTCTGGCTTTTGCCGGTATGTTGTACTGGATATTTTTCCGGGCTTTGCGCCTGGTTTTCCGACATTCTAATCGGTGCAAAGGCAATTTATGGGGCAGCATAAAAATCGGGGTATTTTACACTTTGCTCTATAACTGCTGGATTTACGGCTTGCTTATGTTAATTCATTATTTACATAGATAGCTAACCAAATTACGTTGTACGCTCCTGCTTTAAATGTAAATACAACCAGCAACTTTTGTAAAAGCAATTTTCTACTTATTGATAGAAATAAATATCTAACCGCCCCAGCTATTTACCTACCTATTTTAACGTCCAATGGCCGCCAGTTGCTTCTCTAATTCGGTAAATAATTGTTGGTTGCCGTTTTGTTGGTACTGGCTAATGGTTTCCTGAAAAATGGGGAGGTCGTAAATAAATGCTTTTAAAGCGTCGGGAGTAAGCTCGGTAAAATGACGGCCGTAGCCTAATTTTTGCACCTGGGCGGCATTCAGAAACTGCTCAAACTGGTTGGCTATAGGTACTGCACAAATGGGTTTATGCAGGTAAACCGCTTCGCTGAGTAAAGAAAAACCGCCGTTGGCCAGCACCGCTTTGGCCGTAGCCAGGTTCTGAATAAACGCATCTTCGCTAAAGGCTTTTAGCTGTACGTTGCCGTGTTGCTCTTCTTTGTTAAAGCCGTATACCAAAAACTGTTCTTGCGGCAACTGTTGTAACAAAGCTACCAGGTTTTTCTGGCTGGTGCTGGTTTGGTACACCAGTATATGGTTTTGGGTAGCAGTTTGCGCCGCCAATATTTCGGCGCGAATAATGGGCGGCACCAGGGTGGTGTTTTCTTTGCGCAATGGGGCCGAAAAAAAAGAAGCAATTAAATAATGGTCGCAATACGGTACTTTACCTTTTACAATATTTTTAGCGATGGCGTAGTTATTGCGTTCGGTGGCAGGTACGGCAATATCTAATTGCGCCCGGTTAATTATTTGCATATTATCGATGCTGATAACCGGTAGCCGGTGGTACCGGGCAAATAAGTAAGTAAACGACTCAAAATCCGAAATAATTAACTCGGGGCTAAACTGCTCTAACAAGGTGCGGTACCGATGAAAATTGGCCTGCAGGTTAGCGGGCGCGGTACGTAAAGTAAGGGCGGCGGTTCTCAGTACCGACACCGCTGCATTTTTATACGCCAGGTGGTACCCTTTTATTTCGTGCACCCGGTCCGGAAAAGCCTTGGCTAAGAACTGGTAGGCCCGCGCACTCGAAACCACCTGCACCTCGTGGCCCTGGGCCAGTAAATACGTAATAATTACTTTGCTGCGGGTAGCATGCCCCATTCCCTCGCCGGGTACTCCGTATAATATTTTCATGTTCGTAAAACGCGTAAACTGCGCGACTAAATTAATGATTAGTTATTAGTGGTTAGCTTTTAAATGGCATGAGATGAATATTGAAATATTAAATGCGAACAGAGCGGAGTTTAATCATTTATGATTTTTAACTTAAATACTAACTACTAACATCTAAATACTAATATCTAATTACTAACCACTAACATCTAACCGCTTGGGGAGTACGCCAAATAAACGGTTAAGCAAACCGGTTACCGAAAAAATATAAGCCAATACCAGGCCGATGGCCGCTCCCAACGATACATCGGTTTCGGTATGAACGCCCAAGGCTACCCGCGATAAGCCCACCAGCACCGACCAGGTAATAGGTACCACCAACCAAAACTGCTTTTGCCGGGGCAGCACGCGCCACAACCAAAAAACCAGTATACTGCCCAGCAAAAAAGCATTTTGGGCGTGCCCCGACGGAAAAGAATAACCGGCTTCCTGCACCCAGTGGTTTAGCACCCGCGGCGAAATGGCTTTTACTTTGTCCGGGTTTTCCCGGATAAATTTCTGCAAATAAACCCGGCGTTGGGCTACTTCGTTCTGGTAGTACTGCAGCAACAATGTATTTTCCTGCCCTTCTGCCCCCAGCAGGTACACATGACTGGGCCGGGGCTTTTGCAACAATGGTTTTATGCCGTACTCGTTTATATAAGCCATACTGCCCAAAACCAGGGCAAAAAAACCTACCGCAGATACAAAAGCCATTATTTTTCTTTTCCGGCCCCGGCGTATGGCGGCAAATATGGCGCACAAAAAAGTAACCAAAATGGCGGTACCATATACCCCACCCGACTCCGACAAAAAATACCAGAAACTGGTATCCCAGTCGCCGCTTTCGTAGCCGCAAAAAGCAATGGGCAAACTAAACAACGTCACCACCATGGTTAGCCAGGCACCTATATTTAACAAAATTGCCCGCTTATGGCTTTTATAGTGCGCGCGCATCTGTTATAACTGATAAGCGGCCATTTCGTGCCACAACCGGTCAAACTCCTGGCAAAAATCGGTAACCAAAGTTTTTTCGTTTGTGATTATTACGTTTTCGTGGTTGTACAGCGCAGCACTGCGGGTCCAGTTATAGCTGCCGGTAAGCACCGCCTGGTTATCCAGAATGGCAAATTTATGGTGCATGTGGTTGGGTGTATTATCTATGCGCACCGCAATACCGGCTTGGGCCAACTCCCGGATGTCGGAGCCTTTATCAAAAAGCTTTTCGTTATCGGTAATGATTTTTACCGCCACGCCCCGGCGGTGCGCTTGCACAATGGTCCGGGTGATGCGGTCGTCGGAAATAGTAAACACACAAATTTTTAACGACTTTTGGACGCTGTTTATACCTAAGTTAATGGCGTTTAAACAAGCATCGCCGGGACTAAAGTAAGCGTGGCTTACTACTTTAGCGGGTTTAGAGAAAAGTGAGAACATGTTTAATGTTTAGTTGGCTGTAATCTACCGGGTAAAATTAAAATTTGCTAATTAACCGGTTTTATAATTTTGCTTGTGATTATTAAGGCAAAAAATTAATTTAGTTAAAAAAACATGTACCGCCATTTGCTCCTCTTTATTTGCCTGCTGGCCGCTTTACCGGCCTTTAGTCAGAAAGCCGACCTGTTGATTAAAAACGGAAAAATTATTGATGGCACCGGCAACTCCTGGTATTACGGCGATGTGGCCATTAAAAAAGATAAAATTCTGGCGGTGGGCTTACTCCCCAACATCAAAGCAAAAAAAATAATAGACGCCCAAAAGAAAGTAATAGCGCCCGGTTTTATTGATGTACACACCCACATTGAAGGCGACGAAAAAGTAAGCCCCCGAGCCGAAAGCTTTATTTACGATGGTGTTACGTCAGTCATTACGGGCAACTGCGGTTCGTCTCAAACCAATGTAAAAAAATATTTTAAGTTTCTGGATAGCCTAAAGCTTTCGGTGAATGTTGGTACGTTTATCGGGCATAACAATGTGCGGCAAGCGGCTATGGGCACCGCTAACCGCAAGCCAACACCTACTGAGCTGGCCCACATGACCAACCTCGTAGCCCAAGCTATGCAGGATGGTGCCGTTGGCTTGTCTACGGGGCTTATTTATATTCCGGGTACTTACGCCGAAACCGACGAGGTGATTGCCCTGGCCCAGGCCGCAGCCAAATACCACGGCGTGTATACCTCGCACATCCGCAACGAAAGCGATAAAGTTTTTCAGGCCATCGACGAAGCTTTAAATATTGGCCGGCAAACCGGTATGCCCGTCCAGATTTCGCATTTTAAAATTGGCCAACCCAACTGGCACCGCTCCCACGAAACCCTGGCCATGGTAAAAAAAGCCCGCGAGGCCGGCCAGGAAGTAACCATCGACCAATATCCTTACACCGCCAGCAGCACCAACCTTAATTCTTTAATTCCGTCGTGGGCCCTTGCCAACGGCCGCGACAGCATAGTAGCCCGCTTCCGGAACCCAATTACCCGTAAAAAAATTGTAGCAGAAATGATTCAGGATATGGCCCGCCGCGATCGCCCGGATTTTAGTTATGCTGTAGTAGCCAGCTATAAACCCAATCCCGCGTATAACGGCAAAAATATTTCCGAAATAAATAAAATGCGTAACCGGCCTTACAGTATTCCTGCAGAAATAGAAACCATTCTGGATCTGGCCGAGCAAGGCAGCGCTTCTATGGTTTTTCATAGCATGCACGAAGCCGATGTCGAGAATATTCTGCAATATCCGTTTACCATGGTGGCTTCCGATTCGGGCATTCGGGAATTTGGGGCAGGCGTACCGCACCCGCGGGGCTACGGCAGCAACGCGCGGGTTTTAAGTTATTACGTGCGCGAGAAAAAAGTAATTGGCCTGGAAGATGCCATCCGACGCATGACTTCTTTGCCGGCCCAAAAATTCAACCTGACCAACCGGGGTTTGTTAAAAGCCGGCCTTAAAGCCGATATAGTTGTTTTTGACGCTGAAACCGTTAAAGATTTAAGCACCTTTGAGAAGCCCCATGCTTACACCGTGGGCATGGAATACGTGCTGGTAAACGGCAAACTTACCGTAGATATGGCTAAACATACCGGTGCCCGGCAGGGGCAAATTCTGTACGGGCCGGCGCATAAAAAATAGCCTTTCCAACACGTGCAACAGAACAATTATACTTTTAGCCCAGCATTAAATATCAAGAGCCTAATACCGATAACAATCCCATGCTCTCGCCAGCGTCCCGCTGGTGAGACTTTCTACCGGCCTCTGGCCGCGATAACCTGCCAAATATAATTTTTTAAGAATAATAAGCGGCCAGAGGCCGGTAGAAAGTCTCACCAGCGGGACGCTGGCGAGAGCATGGGATTGTTATCGGTATTAGGC